>JAACDS010000320.1 GCA_009936895.1 Pseudomonadota bacterium | reverse complement strand
CGTGCGCTGTAGAGCACGCGCATGCCAAATCCGTAGTGGGCCTGCCGAGCGAGGGCCAATCCGATTCGGCCCATACCCACGATGCCCAACGTTTTCCCTGTTACTTGGGTAGACAACATGTGGGTAGGGTGCCAACCCTCCCATTGCCCTGCGCGCACCAACCGTTCGCCCTCACCCGCTCGCCTCGCTGTGTTCAACAGCAGCGTCATGGCGATTTCCGCTGTGGCATCGGTGAGCACACCGGGAGTATTGGTCACAGCGATACCGGCGGTTTTGGCGGCGGCCATATCAATGTGATTGAAGCCCACACCAAAATTCGCCAGCAGTCGGGCTCTGACAGCGGACCCGCCGAGCAATTCCCCAGAGATCACGTCGGTCACCGTCGGGCACAGTACATCGGCCCAAGCCAGTCCATCGGCAAGCTCTGCTTGGGTCATCGGTTTGTTGTCTGGACTGACCCGCAACTCAAAGACTTGAGCCATGGCCTCTTCGACGGCTTGGGGCCAACGCCGGGTGAGTAGCACTCGAAGTTTCGAATTCGTCACTTACGCTCCTTGAGGTTTTTCCTTCGTCAAGATTCTCTTGTTCGACTAGTGAGAATAGACTCTCTGGTCTTCAATTTATAAACAAACAGGTTACTGCGGAGAGGCTATGAGTAAATCCTACCAACACTTCATCAATGGGCAGACGGTTCAAGGTACATCAGGACGGACCAGTGACATCTTCAATCCCAGTTTGGGTGAGGTCACCAGCCATGTCGCCCTAGCCACCACGGGGGAACTTAACGATGCGGTAGCCGCCGCCAAGGCAGCTCTGCCGGAGTGGTCTGCCATGAACCCCCAGCGCCGCGCTCGGGTTCTGTTTAACTTTAAGAGTCTGGTGGAAGCCCATGCCGATGAGCTTGCGCGCATTCTGTCAGAAGAACACGGCAAGGTCCTCGCCGACTCTCTTGGCGATATTCAGCGTGGCCTCGACGTGATCGAATTCGCCTGCGGCGTACCCCACCTGCTGAAAGGAGAGTATACGCCGGGTGCTGGACCTGGCATCGACGTCTACAGCATGCGCCAACCCGTTGGCGTGGCGGCAGGTATCACGCCCTTTAACTTTCCCGCCATGATTCCGATGTGGATGTTTGGAGTGGCCGTCGCCACAGGCTGTACGTTCATTCTCAAGCCGTCGGAAAAAGATCCCGGCGTGCCCATGCGATTGGCCGAATTGATGATGGAAGCTGGAGCTCCCGCCGGCGTTCTGAACGTGGTTAACGGCGACAAGGAAGCTGTGGACGCGATCATCGACCACCCAGACATTCGGGCGGTAAGTTTCGTTGGCTCGTCGGATATCGCGCACTACGTTTACCAAGGCTGCGCGAAACAGGGCAAACGCGTCCAAGCCATGGGAGGTGCGAAAAATCACGGCATCATTCTGCCCGATGCGGATATGCAGCAAGCGGTTCAGGATATTACCGGTGCAGCCTATGGCTCTGCTGGCGAACGCTGCATGGCACTTTCCACCGTAGTCGCGGTGGGGAATGAAACAGGCGATCGTTTCGTCGAGGCCATGACCAATGAGCTGGGTAAACTGAACGTGGGAATTTCTACCGATTCAGCAGCCGACTACGGCCCTGTGGTGACTGCCGCACACAAACAGCGCATTGAGGACTATATTCAAATGGGCGTGGACGAAGGCGCTAAACTCGTGGTCGACGGTCGCAACTTCTCCTTGCAGGGCTACGAAAAAGGCTTCTATGTGGGCCCTACCCTGTTCGACGACGTGAAGCCCACCATGCAAAGTTATCAGGACGAAATTTTCGGCCCGGTGCTGCAGGTGCTTCGAGAAGAGTCGTTTGAAGGCGCACTGGAGCTGCCATCCAAGCATCAGTACGGCAATGGCGTGGCTATTTTTACCCGCAGTGGCGGCGCGGCGCGGGAATTCGCTCAGCGGGTCGACGTCGGCATGGTCGGTATCAATGTGCCAATCCCAGTGCCTGTGGCCTATCACAGCTTCGGCGGCTGGAAACGCTCAGCCTTCGGCGACGCCAACCAGCATGGTATGGAAGGCGTGCGTTTTTATACTCCAACGAAAACAGTGACCCAGCGATGGCCCGATGGCGAGACTCAAGGCGCCGCGTTCAATATTCCGGTCATGGAGTAGCCAGACGCTGAACCGAGGCACCGACGACAGGGGAGCGGTGCCGGGCTGTACGAGTTTGCCGCCCTCAGGGGCTGAGACGATCAAGACAGTCCGTTAACGGGCACCAGCGCACCATGGACGGCCTGTGCTGCATCGCTCCCTAAGAAACAAATTACGCTGCCTAAATCTTCTGGATTGACCCAGAGAGCAGGATCTACCGCCGGCATATCGGCCCGATTTCGCGGGGTATCGATAACCGTCGGCAACACCGCGTTGACATTCACCCCGGCATGTTTGACTTCCTCGCTCAACGATTCGGTGAGCCGCATCACCACTGACTTGGAGGCGAGATAGGCACCCATATTGGGGCCGCCTTTCAGCGCGCCGAGGGCACCAACGTTAATCACACTGCCGCGGCCACGGGCCAACAATCGAGGCACGGCCACATTCAACACGCGGCGAAGCGTCGTGACGTTGATGGTAAACATCGCGTCCCAAAGTTCGTCTTCGGTCTCATACACGCTCGGGCCCATGGCGAACCCGCCGGCGATATTGGCCAGCACATCAAAGTCACCGATCTGGTCAAAACACGCCATCAAACTGTTTGTATCGGTGAGATCCACTGCCACAAACTCGCCGACTGCGCCGGCTTGGGGTCCAGCCACATCCAGCAAGACGACCTCGGCACCCTGCTGTTTCGCCACGCGAGCCACCCCCTGACCCAGTACGCCCGTGCCGCCGGTGATCACGATCCGTTTGTTCACGAGTGCCATAAGTGCCCTTAGTCTGCGTGTAAGAGACCCTGATGATACGGATAGCGCATCTGAAACCCAACGCGTATTGCGTGCTAACCACAACTAGAGCTAGGCTCTAACCCTACCGACTAGGAGAAACCCATGGTTTATCGCATTATTCCAGGCCTCGTTGCCGCTCTGCTCGCAACGACAGCGGTCTCATGGCTTTTCGACCCTGCCGCCGCAGCGGCTGGTCTCGGCATGCCCTACCTGGATGGCATAGGACGTAGCACTCAGGTCGGCGATTTCAGCGCCTTTTTTGTCTTTTTAGTGATCATGTGTGTCATGGGCGTCATTACTCAGACTGGCCATTACTTACGCAGCGCGAGCTTGCTGCTACTGTTGGCTGCAATTTTTCGCACAATGGCATGGGCACTGTACGGGGCCGAGTTGGCAACGACGTTTATTGTGGCGGAATTGGTGATGGCCGGGCTGCTGTTTTTCAGTGCCTCTCGCATCGGACAGCAAGCCGAACTGGTCTGATCGCTCTACTCTGACTCGGAGGGGATTTCGACCACGAGTCCGTCTAGATCTTCCGTCAATTTGACCTGACAGGCTAGGCGGCTACGCTCGCAAACCCCAATGGCGTAACTGAGGAGTTCGGTTTCATCATGGTGTGCGGGCTTTACTCGGTCTTGCCAGTTCACATCAAGCCAGACATGACAGGTGCAGCATGTACAGCCGCCGCCACACTGGCCGATGATACCGGCCACCCCGTTATCGACGGCAACATCCATCACATGATCGCCTATCGGGCCTTGATAGGTTTCCTCACGACCGTCGGGTTGGATAAAAGTGACATTGATGATGTTTTTCATTGTATTCATCGCCACATCATAACCGCGGTCGAATTCCCGTGACCAGCCGGATAGAATTGCATCCCAAATGAACGGGGGTTCTGCATTGATTATTGGTCTTACCGGCGGCATTGCTTCGGGCAAATCGACTGTCGCAAAAACTCTAGGCGCGCTGGGTGCCTACACGATCGACGCTGACAAGCTCGGGCACTCGGCCTACGTCAAGGGCACCGCTGCATTCGCTCAGGTGGTGCAGGCATTCGGTGCCGATATAGTCGGTGACGACGGAGAGGTCGATCGCCGAGTCTTGGGCGGTAAAGTCTTCGGTAATCCGGCCGCACTGAAACAACTGACGGATATTGTCTGGCCAGCGATTCAGGCCATGGCCCAGTGCGAAATCGATCAGGCCTTGGCTGCCGATGCGTCTAGACCCGTCGTGCTCGAGGCAGCGGTGCTGATTGAAGCCGAGTGGCTGGGTCTGGTGGATCAAGTGTGGGTGACCATCGTAGAGCCAGATGCGGCCATTGAGCGGGCTTGTGCTCGAGACAACTTAGACCCCGCAGCGGTGCAGGCCCGTCTGGACGCTCAGCTCAGCAATGATGAACGTCGCGCTTACGCCGATCAGGTCATCGACAATTCCGCCGATGAGGCTCACTTGCTGAAGCAAGTGGAGACTCTGTGGCAACGTCTTGTATAGCCACGATGCGTCAACCAATTAACAGTCGTTAGGAAAAATTACATGATTCTGGATTTACACGCCCACTCCATCAAATCCGACGACGGCCGCGCCAAGGTGAAAAACTACTGCCAGTGGATTAGCGCCAAGAACATTCCGATAGACGGCTTCGTGCTAACAGAGCACCGGCAGTTTGATGATGAATCGGACTATTCAGAACTGGGCAAATCCTTTGGTTTGACCATCCTCAAAGGGGCCGAAGTAGAAACCGAATACGGTCACGTCCTTGTTTTCGGGGTCACCCCGGCACTGCAGGAAGCTTTTGATTTCAGCAACATTCATCTGGCCTTAGCCGACGTGATCGCCGCATGCAAAGCCCACAACGCCGTTGCGGTGCCGTGTCACCCAGGGCGCAAGCGGGTTGGTATGTCGGCGCACCTGGAGGAATTTGGCGTGCCCGAGGGCGTGCAAATTGTGGAAATCTACAACGGCGGCAGTCGGGACAACGAAGATCAGGTCTCCATCGATATGGCGCAAACTCTGGGTTATCGCGGCATCGGTGG
>JAACDS010000042.1 GCA_009936895.1 Pseudomonadota bacterium | reverse complement strand
TCTTTTTCTTGTTCTTTTTCGGGTTTTTTGTCTTTTGGGGTTGCCTTCGGATTGTTCGGATCCACAAAGCCGGGCGGTTTGGGCAGAGACGAGATCAGCTTAAGGTTTTTGATGGCAATACCCGCATCGGTCAGTCCGGGTTTCAGATTGGCACGAGGATCTTCAGACAGGGTCACCAGCAGGGCATGCATGCGTTCAATTTCGACCCGCTGGTCGTTCTTCACGTCACCAATGAATTCAAATAGCACCGGGTCGTATGCCGAGCCGGGTTGATCCAGCAGGTGTTCCACCATCTCCAAAGCGCCTTCGTGATGGGTAATCATCAGCTGCAAAAACAGCCGATCAAAAGCTGTAGCTTGGGCGGCGGTCAGCTCCGCTATCTGCGCAGGTGTCGCCATACCCTTCATGACAGACGGATCGTGTTGAGTGTGGTTTCCGTGTTGCACGATCATTCGGTTATCAGTAACGGCTTCGCCTCGTTCGCTTAGCCAGCTTTGCATGAACTCAATTTCATCCTTCTGGGAGGCTTTTATCCGACCGGCGATTTCGCCCAGTTCGGCCTGATTGGTGCGCTCGCTCACCAGTTCTGCCATCACCAGAGCCTGCTCGTGGTGAGGAATCATGCCCCGCATAAAGGAAACGTCGTCGGGTGAGTAATTTGTGTCCGTTATTGCGACTGCTTCGACAGGCGTCAGTATTTGTCCGGCTTCTCCTGGCGCGCCGGGCTGGACGATCGGCGCTTGGGCTTGCGCCAACGACACGACGATGGCGCTAACAAAAGCCGAGAGCAATTTAGCTTTTTTCATGGCAGCTGAATCCTTTTCACTCAGAACTGAGGTATTACCACTGTAGTCTTTCCTCGATTTGGCATGCAACGATGTGAGAGTGTTTATTGCGAGTAACCCACAGATTCCGCAAAAGATTGGAAACATTGTTGCGTCGAGATTGAGGATACAAGTTGAAGAGAGGCTATGCGTCGCAAGTTGTAGAAGCGTTTGCGACCGTCTTCGTTTTCAGAGAACTTTTGTGCAGCAAATAGGATGTGCGAGAACTGCGGAATCGGTCGCCGAGGGGAACGGGGTAGTCCCCGCGAGTTTCTATTCGATAGCGAACAGAGGGATCAGTATCTGCTGAGCAATGCGATGGTCAGAGAGGATAGCCTAGCGATTTTTGAAGTGTGTAGGCGTGCGTAGAGCCGAGGCCGGGGTAGATTTCTCTACCCCGCCTATTGATCTATTGATCTGTTGAGAGTTTGCGGAGCTGTCTCAAACGGTCAAGAGCCTGCCGCTTACTTGAGGATGAAAACCTTATGCGTCAGCGTATCGCCCCTCGCGTCGAAGGTGATTACATCAAAATTTTGGCTGCCGTCATTCATATTGACGGTATTGTGCATGGTGACGGTAGAGCCTTCTCTGCGCCAAACACCCGTGAACCTGCCCGTCATCACTGTTTCGGCATCAACGACACCGCGTCCGACGCCCTCTACTGCGCCAGACACACCATCTGCGGCGTAGCTCATGTTGTACGTGACATAAACTTTTCCGTATTCGCCCATTTTGCCAGAGGCCGTAATCGTGGTTTTGTCACTACCCATATCAACCGATGTGACATTGAGGACCGAGGTGGCTTGCCTTGGCTTTAAATGAAGGCCGCCTTCCCCTTCTTCGTGGTGTCCGGCGAGTGCGGTAGTTGAGATCAACAGTGATAAGAGAATGGTTATTAGTTTCATGGATGAACCTTTTATTGTTGAGCAGGGATAGTGATTCGTTGCCCAGCCGAAGTCAAAAAAGACAGTGGTTGGAGATATGCGCGAGTCGCGAGCGTGTCAACAGAAAACCGATGCAGCATTCGTTTCGGGGAATTTGTTTGGCAGATACGGTATGCGTGCCAAAGAAGATCGCGATGGGAACATGGCCTCAGATCTGTGTCCCGGTGGGGTGAATGTTATTCGGCTGACGAGTAAGTCGGGTTTGTCGAGGAAATAGGGCTAGAGTTGGCTCTAGCCCCCAAAGCGGTCTTGCTTAGCCTTCGTTGATCCAGCGCTTAACTTCGACACTCATATTCGTAGACTCCAGCGTACGTGTTCCGCGCGCGGCGGCCATGTAGCTAGCGGCATCTGCAGAATTTCGCAACGCATTCATCGCCTCCATGAGCTTGCCGCGGCTATCCGCCACCCAGGTTACAAAATGCGTACCAGGCATCATTCCGGCTGCAAGTGACTGTCCAAGATAAACCGCACCGGGAAAGTCTTGAACTGCTGCTGAATTCCAAAAAGTGTCAAACGCCGCCATGAATCCCGCAGGGTCTGTGACGGTGAATGAATAAATGATGCTTACAGGGTTGGCGGTTGAAATGTCTCCTTCATTAGCCTTGGCCCTAAGAATCGCATACATATTCTCCCACTCGCTCTCCGTCAGTTCGTCCATAGAGGACTGGAACTCAGCCCACGCCTTGCTGCTGCCGGAGATGGCTGCAGATTCATCCATGGCCGCGCCGTTTTGATAAAAGACATTCACACCGTGGGTGCTTTGGAACTCGCCGTTTACAACGTTCTGAATTAGTACGACTGTATTCGGCCCTGACTGACCAGCCTTTGAACTGCGCCACTTTTCCATTGCAGCAACAACAGCCCCTGCGTCCTCGGCAACAAAACCAAAGCTTTGTCCGTAAAAGAGCGGTCCGTTTGTAGCGTGATCATCGGCATACACTCCTGCTGAGAGAGCGAGTAAAACCGCCGCGTAGACTATGCTCTTAAAATTTTTCATTCTTCTTCCTTTTTTTGTTAGATAGTGGCCTAGCCACTCAGTCAGACTGACCCCCTATTCCGGTGTATGCAACCCCGGCTAGGCTCGCTCGGGGTCGATGGCAAGGAGGCGTGCCGATAGGACTATGCCCGCTCAAAAGCGGC
>JAACDS010000319.1 GCA_009936895.1 Pseudomonadota bacterium | reverse complement strand
CGCATTGCAGCAGCAGATTGCGCAGCGAAAGACTGCCTTGGAAACAGTGGCTATGACCGCTTCGCTGGCTGCGGATGCGCTAGACATTACGCTTCCCGGGCGTCGACGCGATGCCGGCGGTTTGCACCCGGTAACCCAAGCGATGTACCGCATTGAATCCATTTTTTCTGGTGCCGCCTACGAGATCGTGAGTGGGCCAGAGATTGAAAACGACTACTACAACTTTGAAGCCCTG
This sequence comes from Pseudomonadota bacterium, assembly GCA_009936895.1. Classification (GTDB taxonomy): domain Bacteria; phylum Pseudomonadota; class Gammaproteobacteria; order Pseudomonadales; family Azotimanducaceae; genus UBA4421. The sequence goes on along the minus strand of JAACDS010000319.1, from coordinate 11,037 downwards.
AATATTCCGTCCCATCACCCGGCACGGGCGATGCACGACACGTTCTATTTCGGCGATGGCACATTGCTTCGCACCCATACCCCCCCCAGTCAGGTGCACACCATGGAGCGCCAAGAGCCGCCGATTCGGGTGATTTGCCCCGGTCGGGTCTATCGTCGCGACTCGGATTTGACGCACAGCCCGATGTTCCACCAAGTGGAAGGACTGGTGGTGGATGAGAACATCAGCTTTGCCGACTTGAAAGGCACTGTGATCGATTTTCTCCAGCGCTTCTTTGAGAAAGAACTGCAGGTGCGGTTCCGACCGTCCTATTTTCCGTTTACCGAACCATCCGCTGAGGTCGACGTCCAGTGTGTCCATTGCCTAGGAAAGGGTTGCCGGGTCTGCAGCCATACGGGTTGGTTGGAAGTGATGGGCTGCGGCATGGTGCACCCCAATGTATTGAGCATGTCGAATATTGATACCGAGGTGTACTCGGCCTTTGCCTTCGGTTTCGGCGTCGACCGGTTAGCTATGTTGCTCTACGAGGTTGACGACCTTCGGTTATTTTTTGAAAACGATCTCCGCTTCTTGCGCCAGTTCAACTAGACAAGACATTAGGAAAACACGATGAAATTCAGTGAAGCATGGCTGCGCCAATGGGTGAACCCATCCCTGAACAGTGACGAGCTGTTGTTCCAGATGACCATGGCAGGATTGGAAGTAGACGGTACGGAGCCTGCAGCCGAGGCATTTAGCGGTGTGGTCGTGGGTGAAATTGTCAGTGCCGAACAGCATCCAGATGCGGACAAGCTTCGGGTCTGTCAAGTCAGCAACGGGTCAGAGCAGTTTCAGGTGGTTTGTGGCGCCCCTAACGCCCGCGCCGGTCTCGTTACGGCCTTTGCCCAAGTGGGCGCTGTCTTGCCCGGTAACTTCAAAATTAAGAAAGCCAAGCTGCGAGGCGTTGAGTCCTTCGGCATGTTGTGCAGTGCTCAAGAGCTGGGGTTGGGTGACGATGCGGATGGCATTGTGGAGCTGGAATACCCTGTGGGTTCTGATTTGGCCGGTATCGCCGGTGCAGACTTGCCTTTAGACGATTTGACCGTGGATGTGGATCTGACACCAAACCGCGGAGACTGTCTGTCGCTCAAGGGATTGGCGCGGGAGGTGGGTGTATTGAACAATCTCGAAGTGACGTATCCGCACATCGCGCCCGTACCCGGGGTCACAGAGCGCACTTTTCCTGTCATTCTGGAGGCGGTTGAACAGTGTCCCCGGTACCTTGGCAGGGTCATTGAGGGTGTAGACCTCAGTCAACCGTCCCCGAGCTGGCTAACCGAACGTTTGCGTCGCTGCGGGCTGCGTACCATCGACCCCGTGGTCGATGTCACAAACTACGTATTGATCGAGCAGGGTCAGCCCATGCACGCCTTTGATCTGGATCGCTTGGATTCGGCGATTACCGTCCGCATGGCGCGGGAAAGCGATGCCTTAGTGTTGCTCGACGGACAGGAGGTTGCATTGGACGCCGATACTTTGGTGATCGCGGATGCGAGCGGGCCAGTAGCGATGGCCGGTGTGATGGGTGGCAAAAACTCCGGCGTGCAGAAAGATAGCACCAATATTTTCTTGGAGTGTGCTTTCTTTGCGCCGGTCGCGATTGCCGGTACTGCACGGCGTTACGGGCTGCATACCGACGCCTCGCACCGCTATGAGCGTGGCGTAGATTTTCAGTTACAAGCCGATGCGATGGAACGCGCGACGGACATCTTGCTCGGTATCGTTGGCGGTCAGGCAGGGCCCATGGTGGAAACAGTAGATCAGGCTTCGATGCCATCTCAGCCTCAAGTGCGCCTGCGCGAGTGGAAGCTCAACAGTGTGCTGGGTATCACCACAGATGTGGCTCAAGTAGACGAGGCTCTGGCTCGATTGGATTTCGCGGTGACCCAGCGTAAATCAACGGACCGTGGCGTCGAGTGGGAGGTTATCGCTCCCTCGCATCGTTTTGATATCGCCATAGAAGCGGATCTGATCGAGGAAGTGTGCCGAATTTATGGGTACAACAACATTCCGGTCACTAAGCCAACGGTGCGTTTGCCCTTGGCGCAGGTGGATTTGCAGCGACACAGTGAGCGCCAGCTGCGCGAGCGCTTGGCCGGGCTTGGTTTGCAAGAGGTCGTGACCTACAGCTTTGTCGACCCTAAGGTTGAAGCGATACTGAATCAGAGTGTCGGTCTGCAAGCCAAAATGCTGGCCAATCCTATGTCGTCTGAACAATCCGTTATGCGCACCAGTTTGCTCGCGGGTTTGATCGAGGCGGCTAAGAAAAACGCTGCTCGCCAACAGGACTCCGGTCGTCTGTTTGAAGTTGGTCTGGTGTTCAAGCCGCCTCGCGGGGAAGCGCTAGACCTTCAGCAAGACCTCACTGTCGGCGGAATATTGTGGGGGCGTCGATCACCTGAAGCATGGCTTAGCGACGGAGCTGCAGTGGACTTTTTTGACGCCAAAGGTGTGGTAGAAGAGCTCGCTCTGTGGGCCGGTTTAACCTTGAGCTATCGCCCCTTGGCGGATGATGCGATGCATCCCGGACAGAGCGCGGCGGTGTTGCTGGATGACCGTCAAATCGGCCGCGTTGGGCGGCTGCACCCCACCGTAGAAAAAGCCTTAGATACTGAGCAAGTTTTTGTTTTCGAGTTGGACGGCGCCACCATCCTTCAGAAACCCAGGCGAGGGCATGGCAGGGTCTCTCGATATCCAGCCGTTCGACGGGACATCGCGGTTGTGGTTAATCGCCAGGTCAGCGCACAGTCCGTGATGGATGTTCTGAGCCGCGGTATGGACAATGTTTGCACAAACATTACCTTGTTTGACGTGTATGAAGGCGAGGGCATTGATTCGCAAGAGAAAAGTTTGGCCATAGGCTTGACCTTGCAAAGCCAAGAGACCACCCTAGGTGAAGACGAAATCAACGCCGCAGCGCAGTCTGCGATGGCGTTGTTGCAGCATCATTGTGGGGCTCGACTTCGATAGAGCCATGCTCTCATCGGACGTATCAAGCAAAATGGGGAAGTATTTTTGAGCGCATTGACGAAGGCTAAAATGGCCGATCAACTGTTTGACGAACTCGGTTTGAACAAACGAGAAGCTAAAGAGATTGTAGAGCTGTTTTTTGACGAAATTCTGGATTCTTTGGAGGACAACGTACAGGTCAAACTCTCAGGTTTCGGTAATTTTGACCTGCGAGAAAAAGGCGAACGCCCTGGCCGCAATCCCAAGACTGGTGAAGAAATCCCAATCAGTGCCCGTCGTGTGGTCACGTTTCGTCCCGGTCAAAAGCTTAAGTCTCGTGTGGAAGCTTTTTCGGTCAACGCGCAGGCAGAGGACTAAGGTCTGAATGCTCGAGCCGAACAACAATAACGAACTGCCGCCCATTCCGGGCAAGCGCTATTTCACTATCGGTGAGGTCAGTACGCTGTGTGATGTGAAGCCTCATGTGCTGCGCTATTGGGAGCAAGAATTCCCTCAGCTCAAACCTATGAAGCGTCGCGGTAACCGTCGTTACTACCAACGCCAAGACGTTATCATTGTTCGCCAAATCCGTGGGCTGCTCTACGATCACGGGTTTACCATTGGCGGTGCGCGCCAACGTTTGGTTGGCGATGATGCCAAAGAAGACCGTACCCAGTCGGGTATTTTGGTGAAGCAGATGATTGCCGAACTGGAAGATCTACTGCGCGAGCTTAAGGCCTGAACGAGCCGGTTACGTGATGTTCCGAGAACGTCTTGCCCCCAACGTTTCCCCCGCTAGAGCCTCGTTTTTGTTGCCTATGCCACAGTCTCTTCTGCCTCGGGTGGTTTGGGCATTATTGGCGCTTTCCTATTTGGGTACTCTCACCAACGCCGTATCTGCCTCTGTGAACAATGCAGATGTTCGGCCCCGCGCTGAGGGCTCGAGATTCGTCTATGAGGCGAGAGTAGGCCTTATGGTGGCTGGCGAGCTGGACTTCAGTTTCTCGCGTTCTCAACATGAATATGGATTTTTGGGCCAGTTTCTGACTTCGAAAAGGATGAGTGAGTACTACACCTGGACGGGCCGATTTGCCGCTAAGGGCGATTGGATCGATGAACGTCCGCTGACCGAAAGCTATCTTGTGCAGAGCGAAAGTGCAGACGACGACTACAAAGTGGTTGTCATGGACGATACGCATACTCAGATTTTGCAGGGACGCGACAGCAAATTCGAGGTCTTGCCTAAACCGGTCGGCGTGGATTTGATTTCTGCACTGCTGTTTACCGAAGGTTGTTTTACCGGCAATGCTGTGCATGATGGAGAAGACTCGTACCCCATTCGGTTGCGCAAGGTCAGTAAAGCCAAGCTGCCGCGTCGTCGCGGTTTTCATTCGGGTGATGTCACACGATGCGACTACGACATCATGACGCGTCGGGGTAAGGAGCGGCGCTTGCGGGTTTCCATGGCGCAGGTAGATGGTGTTTGGGTGGCGACTGAAGTACGTATTCGTCTGACCTTCTTTCCAGACCCGGTTTTTCGTTTGCGCGGGTGATGGCTATCGAATAGATCAACACACGATTGAGGGGAAACGTTATGGCGGAACAATCAGAACAGTGGTTTCTTCGCGGAAACTGGCGCCCGATGCTCGAGGAGCGCACCGAAACCGAACTACAGGTTCAGGGCAATATTCCGCCGGAACTGCAAGGCGTATACCTGCGAACAGGGCCAAACCCGAAATCAGGTCAAGGCGAGCACTGGTTTCTTGGCGACGGCATGATGCATGGCATTCGGCTTAGCAACGGCAGAGCCGAGTGGTATCGCAACCGGTTTATCCAGACGCCTGATATTACTGACCCCCTGACGGATCCCGGGGCGGGCCTAGGTGATTTGCGTCGAGGCAAGGGCAACACTCATGTCATGGCGCACAACAAGAAAATTCTCTGCTTAGAAGAAGCGCATTGGCCTTGGAGTATTGATGGTGATCTCAAGACGATAGGCTGTGAAAACTTCAACGAAGCCCTGACCTGCTCGATGACCGCTCACCCTACAGTTTGTCCAACCACCGGCGAATTGCTGGCGTTCAGCTATTTCAATTTTGCCCAGCCTTATTTGAATTACATTCGCATTGGGGCCGATGGCCAGTTAAAGCAGCTTGAAGGCATCGAACTGCCCCAAATGGTGATGATGCACGATTTCAACATCACCGAAAATTACGTGATTTTCATGGACCTGCCCTTGGCCTTAGATCTTGATTTACTCGCGACAGGCATACCGTTTCGATTCAAACGTGACGGCGGTGCGCGGCTGGGTGTGATGCCGCGCGAGGGCAGTGCGTCGGACGTTCGATGGTTCGACATTAATCCTTGTTATGTTTTCCATCAGGTTAATTCGTGGGACAAGGATGGCGTCATCACGCTTTATGTGTCGCGTCAAAACTCTGCCTTTGGCTCGGATTCTGGCGACTATTCCGAAGTAGCTCGCCTGCACCGCTGGCAGATTGATCTGAACCGCGGCACGGTTACAGAACAGCCGATAGATGACCGTCCCGCAGACTTCGGGCGCGTGAATGACGGGCTGGTGGGTAAGGAGTCTCAGTTCGGCTATTTGATGGCTTTAGATGGCGAGGGAAACAGTGAAGAACCAGTCTATGGACCCATGCTGTATCAGTATGATCTGCGCAGCGGTCAGTGTGCTGAGCATTTCTTAGGCGAAGGCACGAGGGGGGCCGAGCCGGTATTTGTGCCAGCGGAGAATGCCCAAGCGGAAGATGAGGGTTGGATACTGAGTCTGGTGCACAGCGAAACAACCGGCAAATCACGCCTGATCATTGTTGATGCTCAGCACTTTGCGGCACCGCCTGTAGCCACGGTTGAATTGCCCTACCGCGTGCCTTACGGCGCCCACGGTAATTGGGTATCGGATAAGCAACTGCAATAACGGGCTGGAGGAACTTCCGAAGGGCCAAGGCATGAGCTATGATGCCCGCCTCTCGGGGCGTAGCGCAGTCTGGTAGCGCACTTGGCTGGGGGCCAAGTGGTCGCAGGTTCAAATCCTGCCGTCCCGACCAATTTTCTACCCAGCCTATCCACTGGTCTGGCATATCCTCAGAGGCGACCACACATAGTGTTTGCTGTTTGCGGATCTAAACGGCAGGCAAAAGAAACCGATGATCCTGTCGGATCATCGTCTGCCGTCCCGACCAATTTTCTACCCAGCCTATCCACTGGGTTTGGCATATCCTCAGAGGCGACCACACATAGTGTCTGCTGTTTGTTGATCTAAACGGCAGGCAGAAGAATCCGTCCCGACCATTTCGATATTTCATGAAATCCCGAATCTTCCCTAATTCCTGCGAGTGGATGTTTATTGCCCGATCGGTGGTGGTCGCTCATTGAGCAAACAAACAAAAAAGACGAGTATTAAAAGATTGAATTCGAGCCGTGGAGAACTGCGTGCGCCCAGAGCTATTCATTCGTTTAGTCGTAACCTTATGGTTCTTGGCATCATCAACCGCTTCGTCAGGTGAGACACCGATAGGTCAACAGCTTTCCGATTCAAAGGCTGCGAACGGTTTGTACATCTCCTGGCGTGAACACCTGATCGACGATGCTGAAATTGCTGGCTTTAATCTCACTGGGAGCGATGGCCTGGTAATGGCCGACATCGACGGTGATGGATATGAAGACATCATTTCCGTGCATGAAGCAGACGATGATTATGACTCGGCGTCGCCCAACGACGATGGATTTGCTCCGGATGCGGGTGGTCATATCCGTCTGGCATTTGGATCGGCAGATCCCACGGTTTGGCACAACATAACCTTGGCTGAGGCCCCTGCGCCGGAGGATGCTGCGATCGCTGATATCAACGGCGACGGCTTTCCGGATGTGATGGTGGCCGTAGAGCTTGCCCACCTTTTGTATCTGCAGAACCCGGGTCCGCATGCCCGTACCGAACCCTGGCCGCAGCTGATCTTACCAATGACCAAGGATCGTGGTTCCTTCATTCGGGTGTTCCTGGCAGATCTGAATGGTGATGACAGACCTGAGGCCATCGCTGCGAACAAGGGTGCACAGCGCCCGGGCCAGCGCGACTTTATGCGTTCTGATCCCGCGTCGATCTATTCGGTAGCCGGCGATCCACTCGATGGAGCCAATTGGCAGGAGACAATTCTCGGTAAGTACAGTGTGCCGCAGAATGCGGAGCCAGTAGATCTGGACGATGACGGTGATCTTGATATCGTCATTGGCAGTCGCGGCGAGGAACGGATCGCCTGGTTCGAAAATTTGGGTGATCAGGTGTTCATAGAGCACGCGATCGGCACGATTGGCAGGCATGCCCATGGATTCAACATGGACTATGCGGACATGAACGGTGACGGGCGGTTGGACATTGTTTCTTTGACCCGACGGGGCGTTGCTTGGTTTCAACAACCGAAAAACATTGATGAGGGTTGGATCGGTCACCCGATTGGCGCCTTTCCTCCTGACAATTTGATTGGCATGACTCTGGTAGATGTTGATGGTGATGGGGATCAAGATCTCTTTGCAGGCGGTTATAGCCGGGGCTCACGACTCCAGGAGAGTGACACGCCCATTGATTCGCCTCTGGGTCGCCTGGCATGGTTTGAAAACCCGGGTTTTGACGACACGCCGGGCAAAGACTGGACGAGGCACGAGGTATCGCGGCGGAAGCGCGGCATGTTTGATCAATTCATTGCCAGAGATCTGGATGGTGATGGTGATATGGATCTGCTCTCCACTCGGGGGAACAGTGCGCCTTATGATGGCGTTTTCTGGCTTGAACAGGTTAGAACCAGCAAGTCGATGCCGCGATTCAAAGCAGCGCGGGATCAGGAAAGTGAGGAAGTGGGCCTACCCTAAACGGGCAGGAGTAAAAATATTTCACCCGAACGGGCAATTGATTCGTTTCATTGTAGTGGCCCTTTCTTGCACGGTCTCCGGATTTGGCGCGGTTGACGGTACCGGTTGATAAATTCACACTCTTGAACGTCATCGTTGAACATTGTCGAGTGAGCGGAATATGGCCATGTCACCTTATACTCTGACAGCTGCTGATCGGGTTGAGATTCACGAACTTCCTGGGCGATATGGAGATGCGATCGATGATCGAGATTGGGCGAGACTCGATACCGTATTCACGCAGGACGCTGTATTTGATCTGACCGGTGTTGGCTCCCGGGTGTGCAATGGTCTCGACGACATAAAGGCCTTTATGGAATCGGAGGCCGCCCATCCCCGAACTCACATGATGACCAATATTTATGCCGAATCGGATGAACACGGCATTGAGCTGCGTTTTCGCATCGTGGCGTTGATTGGCAAGGGCTTAACCTCAACTGGCAGCTACTACGACAAACTTGTTAAAACCGATAACGGTTGGCGCACCTATCACCGGTATGTTTCGAGCCGACGTCGTGACAAGCGCGATGCAGAAGTGGATCTCAAGGGTATTTCGCTTTAAGAGCGACGATGGCAACCGCTAGCACGGTTCACAGCCTTTACCGTAATCTATGTCAGACCTTCTCAGAAGACAGAACAAATCGTCAGGTGTCTCATCCGCCGCTGTTGCCCGGCTCCCTGCGCGCTAACCCACGCACAATTCGTGAGTGAAGCTGCACGTCCAATGGATAAAACAGAATAACTAATGCTGACAGTGCGCTCGCGGCTGCTGGAATTAAGAATGCATAAGCGCGAATGCCCTGTAAGGTCTCTGCGGATTGATCGATACCCGCCGTATAGCCGATTGCGCTAAGCAGCAGACCGATCAAGCCCACACCGAGGCCAGAGCCCGCCTTGCTGATCAATTGGCTCAGACCAAACACAATGCCATCGTCACGCACTCTGCTGCGCCATTGACCATATTCCACAGTATCCGGCAGCATGGACCAGAACATCACAGCCACCGCGCCCCCCATGATCCCATTGCAAAAGGCGAGCGCAGTTAACGTAACAACTGCTTTCACGTCGAAGAAAAACAACGCCAGATTTATCAGCGCAGCGCCACTCGCTCCAATTACCCAAACCCACCTTTTAGAAAGCCGTCTTGCGATCAGAGTCCAGAGTGGAATGCCGATTCCTGCGCCTAAAATGCCAATTGACATCACCTCAGACACACTGTCGGGATGTCCGGCATAGTAGTTTATGTAGTAGACGATTGATTTGCCGCCGATGGCGGAGCCGATAACGCCGATAAAAGAAGCCCCGCATAAAATCCAGAATGCGCGGTTGTGGCGCAGGAAAGACAGCGTTTGCCGGCTTGTGACCGTTTGGCGGCTTGCAAATCTGACTTCTTCCGATGTGGTTAGGAAAATCACCACCATCATCACTGAAGACAGCAGGGCATAGACGCCAGCGACCTGAACAAAACCCTCGCGCATGTCGCCGTTGCCAAAGTAACTTGCCAGTTTGAGCATGGTCGCTGCGGTAACGACGCCGCCGATCATAGCCGCCATCATTCTGACACCGGTCATCGTGCCACGTTCCTGACTGCTGTGCGTCAGCGCGGCCGCTAAAGAAGAGTAAGGTACCGAGGCTACGGTATAGGCTGTTCGGAAGATCGTATGCGTCACCAGACACGCAATGATCACGTGATCTGGGAACCAGATCGGAGCGGCAAACATGCCAACAAAACTGAGCCCCATCAGCGGAGCCCCAAACAAGATATACGGTCGAAATTTGCCGAAACGGGAACGTGTTCGAGTGACGATCCACCCCATCAGCGGGTCAGATACCCCGTCCCAGATGACGGGCAGCATAATGATCAGCCCTGCCACGGCCGGGTCGATGTTCAGAACATCGGTGTAGTAGTAGAGCAGGTATAAGTTCAGACCTGCGAAATACAGATTGAAGCCAAAATCACCTGAGCCGTAACCCAAGATGGTCACCCAACTCACTTTTGTGACACCGTTTTCTGATGCCATGTCTTTCAAGTTATGCTCCAAGGATCTGGCTTCTCTCATGTTAACTTGGCGGTGGGGGCCCTGAGCATAAGGCGATTGCATTTATATTTCTTGGGAATCGTTTAGTTGGGTGAATCTGGGGTGAGGCAGTGCTTACGTCACGATTTAAATAGGTTTGCCCTAGGTAGTACACTTGAGAAGCATGTCGCCGGGACAGCACCTAACCAGCGCCGGCTTGAACGAACTGGAATTTGAGAAAAAACAATATTATGAACAATGAAAACACATCGGACAGCCCGCATTTCATCTCGTTGAATGAAGCCGCGGAGATGACCAAGGGGACTCGAATAACCTTTATTCCAGGCGTGCAGGCACTGTATGCGGAGGCACTGAAAAATATCTGTTTTGCCAAAAGCATACCGGTCATCAGGGCGTTGCACCCGGTAATGGGGATCGACAAAGACACAGGAGAGGATCGGCAAGCGCGGCTGTATGAACTGACCAGCCAGACGGGTTTGCCCACGATGTTTCATGATGAAGAGCGTCCGCGCAACGTCTGGACGGAACAACTTGCCCTTGCAGAGAGAATCGGCGGCTCGGGCAGCCCGCCGCTGATTCCCGCCAGTTTTGAACAGCGAGTCGAAATGTTCGGTCTTTGTGCCGTCGTCTTGGGTGAAGATGGCTTGGTATGGAACATGAGGATTTTGAACGACGGCCCGTTGAGTCGAAAGTACGGATTCAGTGATGATGCGAGTGCAGCGGCACCCGCAAAAATTGCCGAGGTAATCACCTTGATCGACACTTGCCTGCAGCGACAGGCCGAGCAAGGGTCTCCCTATCTCGTTGGCGACGCGCTGACAGCAGCAGATATCTATTGGGCGACGATGAGTATGTGCGTGACGGCTACCCCGCCGGAAATTATGCCGGTGACCCAGCAAAACAAGGGAATGCTGAAATTCTTTGCCGCCAACTCGCAACTGCCTATGATCGCCAATGTACTTTCAAAGCGAATAGAAGATCATCAACGGTACATATTAACGACCTATTGTGAGACGCCAGCAGTCTTGGGTGGCGATCCTTTGTAGCAGTCACGCACGTCGAACATGACGCGGGGAGCTTTGGCCGT
>JAACDS010000318.1 GCA_009936895.1 Pseudomonadota bacterium | reverse complement strand
CCATCGACTGAATGGCCAACGCGCGGGCGCTCAAGTGCATCTTGATCTTCGTTTCGATTCGGCAGACCACGATCGGCTGCGCGATTTGTATTTGGATGCCGCTAACCTCGCACAGCTCGTGGGCTACATTTTGCGTTTCGCGTGGGCGACCACTCGGCAAAAAGAGGTCTTCCTTGAAGTTTTTTTAACGGCCGATGAACTCCGGCTCGTGGTTGCTGACAACGGATTGAGTTTGAGTGAACGGGAGCTGAAGCAACTATTCAGTCTAGCGCCTTGGTCAAATGAATCGCCTCATCGATTGGCTTTCGACGATCCTACCCTACGGCTTGGACTCAGTGTGTCTCGGGCTATGGCTAGAGAGATGAAGGGTACGTGTGACGTTACTTCCGATTCCATTCGGGGGGTGGTTTGGACTCTCGTATTGCCTTTTCCCCGGCCCGAGAAATTTCCCGAGGCCACATCGACGGTCGATGCACTCAATAACGCAGCTGGTGCTATGGCCCCCATTGGGCCTTCCCCGAGATCCGAGTGGTCTACCAAGACGCTGCTTTTGGTTGACGACTCCCAATCCAGCCGATTGGTGACGCGAGCTCTGCTTGAAGACTTAGGTCATGAGGTAGCCGAAGCGGCCAATGGCTATGAAGCCTTGGTCAGAATCCAGACCGATCCTGCAGGGCCGTTCGATGCGGTAATTTTGGATCTGGCCATGCCAGAGATGGATGGCATCAGTGCTGCTAAAGCGATTCGCGAGTTATCCACCGTTGCTAATCCTATGCGCTTGATCGCGCATACCGGCCATAGCTCCGAGGCAGAGCAGCAAGCACGCCGCGAGGCTGGTTTTGACGATTTTCTGAGTAAACCAGTGGATAAGGACGCGCTCAAAAGGTGTCTGCAGCGCACTCTTGGTGCCGGCGCTTCAGACCGCCCGCTTCTGCAGGTGAACGCGGCTGTGTTGGATGATATGCAAAACATTGTCGGCGTCGATGCCATGATCAGACTGCTTGGCCAGTTCATTGCGGAGTTAGATGAGCGTATGCAGGTTGTCGTGTCCTTCGAGCCGAGCAATCTGGATGAAGTGCATCACAATCTGCACATGATGCGTTACAGCGCCGAGCATTTTGGTTTTGAGCATCTTGCGCAATGCGCCAGACGCCTGAGTCAGATACGCATGTCCATAGATGACGTGGGTATTAGCCACAGTGACCCCGCGGCACCATCCTTAGTTTTCAGACCATCTGATGCCGTTCTTCAAGCGCTAGAGCAGCTCAAAGATCAGGTCGGACACACCAAGGCGTACCTTGCGCGCCGACTCCATGCACACGAACGCAACACGAGCTCGGATGACAATGAATAAGCTGTTTACCCGAACGGAGATGATCCCGTTAATTTTGATCTTGGCATTTGGCGGTCTGGGTTTCGGGTTGGGAGCAAATGAAACCGGCGCGGCGTTCATGACACCACTGGCCGTTGTGCTGTCTGGCATGGCACTGCTATTAGCTGTCGTCAGTGCTGTCGCGCACCGCAGGAGATTTTTGGTCGGACGGAGAGCGAGCCAATGGTTTGACGAGCAAGGCGGCAAGGACATCTGCGCCTACCTTGTAGTCGATCGCGACCTCATCATTCGTGCCGCTAGTGAACGGTTCAGGAAATGGCTGGGACCCGATATTTCAGACGGTTCGTCATTGGGCGATCTTTGGCAGGGTAAAAGTGATTGGCAAGGGCTGCAGGCGTCAGTGGCTGAGACTTACGAAGAAGCCTTGGCCGGCCGTCGGCGAGCCCCTGTCGGGTTTTCGACCCATGGGCAGCGGGTACTTTGGCCCATCGAAGACATTGTTGTGCCGATGCTGGTCTCCAGCAGATTAGTGGACCAAGCCGAGGGCTCAATTATGCTGCGCTTCAAACCAGAGATTCCGGCAAGAAGCGAAGCGAGCCAGCCAACGCCAGTTGAATTTTATGGCTTGCTGATGGAAAGCAGCTTGAGTGCCAAGATCGTTATTGACCAAAAAGGCATCGTGGTTGACTACAACCCGGCGGCGCATGCGTTGTTGGGCTTTTCTCGATCCGAAATAATTGGCTCGGTTATGTCTCAGCAAATTATCCCTGAGCGTTACCGACAAGCCCACATCGAGGGTATTGAGCGATTCTTGGCCAGTGGCCAAGGTCCGGTGATCACGCGCCGGGTAGAACTTGCCGCAATGCATAAAGATGGGTTTGAGTTGCCAATTGAACTGACGATCAATGCGCTTGAAACCGAGCACGGAATATTTTTCGGCGCGGAAATGCGGGACCTTCGAGGCTGGCATGCTCTTGAGCGCGATATGCGGGTTGCGCGAGAAGAGGCTGAGCAGGCCAACCAAAGTAAAAGCCGGTTTTTGGCGACGATGAGCCATGAAATTCGCACCCCCCTTAATGCGTTGCTGGGCATTCTCAGTCTGGTAGCTGCTGATGAAAAAGACGCCCATCAATTGTCACTGCTTGCCACAGCGGAAAGTGCGGGCCAACGTCTGATGCGACTGCTCACGAATGTTTTGGATTATTCAAAAATTGAAGCAGGCGAAATGGTCCAGGACCTCCAGGTGTTTTCGCCGGCCGCGACGGTACAGGAAGTAGCAGACCTCTATGCTCCTAATATGCGCGATGGAAGGGTGACCCTGAGCTGTAACGTAAGCGCAGGGCGGAATTTGTGGGTTCTTAGTGATCCAGAGAAAGTGGCCCAGATCGTGACGAATTTGGTGAGCAATGCGGTGAAGTTTACCGAACAGGGAAGCATTGAACTGGTGCTGGAATGCGATCCAGCGGATGCGGCGATACCCTCCTACCAAGTCAAAGTGCGCGATTCAGGCATCGGTATGACGCAAGTGGAGCGTGATCGAATCTTCGATGCCTTTGTGCAGGTGGACGATTCCGATCGACGCAGGTATCTCGGCAGCGGACTGGGTCTGTCCATCAGTAAGCAATTGGCTGAATTGATGAATGGCAGTTTGAGAGTGACATCGGCTCCCAAACAAGGGAGTGAATTTGTTTTAAGCCTACCCCTGACTGTGGCGGCGAAACCAGTGCCCAGCCGCGACGCCGAGCCTCACGAATTGATCAACAGCCGGCGTATTTTGGTTGCCGAAGACAGCAAGCCCAATCAGTTAGTGGTTCAGGCCATGCTGGAGCGTAAAGGCTACGAAGTCGATGTCGTTAACGATGGAATCGAAGCCTGTGCGGCCATGAAGCGAAAAGGGCCTGGCGCAAGCGCCTATGGGCTGATTTTGATGGATGTGCAGATGCCAGGGATGGATGGTATTGAGGCCACCCGATGGATTCGCAATAACGGATATTCACTGCCGATCATCGCCCTAACCGCTAAAGCGTTTATGGAGGATGAAAAAGCCTGTTTAGAAGCGGGCATGAATGACTTTATGACCAAGCCCGTGAATTACGATGCTCTCCTGTCGCGGGTCGATATGTGGCTTGCTGATGAAAACACGAAAACCGGCACCCTTCCTGGCGAGAAGGTCGGTGAAATGCGGGTATTGATGGGAGAAGAAGCATTTGGTGAAGCCCTAGGCGTGTTTACGCAAGAAGTAAGCGAGCGGCATGCAACGCTGCGCGAGGCCCTAGCCGAAGGGGATTTTTCAACTGCCAGCACAGAGCTCCACACACTGTTTGGCATTTACGCCGGCTATGGCTTTGAAGAACTTCAACATTTAAGCCGAGCTTTACAGGATCCGTGCGATGCGAAGTTGTCGCCTCCCGAGAAGTCTCTGCAGCACTTCGACCAGATGTTGTCTGAGCTTCTGCAAAAAATCGAAAACTACCGATCGGAAACGACAGAGTGAATTAGGGGGTTGCTTCGATTTCCTGCAACAAGTTGACGACGGTTGCCTGCATCTTGTCCCACTCTTTGAAGAGAAAGTCCTTTACGTTTTCCTTGGGGATTTCGCTGTAGGGCACGCGCCAAAAATGCAGACGCACTTTTTGGTTCAACCAACCGCCGCCGAGCAAGTCATGAATGTCCGCGGATCCCTCGAACCCGGCGTGGGCAAGGAAAACCAAATCTTTGCCGGGATTGGCTTTCAACATGCCCAACACGCCACCCAATCGCAAAGGCAAGAGATTTGGCCAGCGATTTAGCTGATCCTCCAGTTGGGGGTGTTTGCGCCGCAGATCGTCGTGTTTTTTCTGGGTAAACCTTGTGCCCTCTGTATAGATCAGCACGGATTCATCGTCTCCGGCT
>JAACDS010000317.1 GCA_009936895.1 Pseudomonadota bacterium | reverse complement strand
TCTGGGGCTGTGCCGTGCACCGACTGATGTAGCACACCTTGAGCGGCGAGAGGCAGCAGGCATTCCACTTGGCTCAGGTCGACAAACTGACCTTGGCCGGTGCGTTGCTTGTGCCACAGTGCCGTCAGAATGGCCGCTGTGCCATTGAGCCCGCCCACGGCGTCGCCAAACGCCACATGCTGCATCGTCGGCGGCTGATCCGGGTCACCAACCAAATGGGGAAGGCCGGAGGAATGCTCAACCGTCGAGCCGTAGGCGCGAAATTCCGACCAAGGGCCCGTGCTGCCAAAGGCGGGCATAGAGACCATGACCAGCTGTGGGTTAGCCTCAATCAAGTGCCGGTAGTCGAGTCTGAGTTTGGGTAGCACGCCGCCGGAATAGTTCTCGACGAGGGCGTCGGCGGTAGCCACCAGCTGCAGGAGTAGCTCTCGTCCTCGAGGATGTTCCAGATCCAAGGGGATATCGAGTTTGTTGCGGTTCACCGAAAGATACTGAGGTGACTTTTCAGCGCCGTTGTCTGCAATCCATGCTTCGGTGGCCTCCCAGCTGCGCCACCAGTCGAAGCGTTCGCAGCTTTCTACTTTGATGACCTGAGCCCCCATGTCCGCGAGATTGCGTGTGGCTAGTGGTCCTGCCCACCCCATGGTCAGATCAATGATGCGCAGGCCTTCGAGGGCTTTATGCATGATCGGCACTCCACAGCGCGTTGTCAGCGCCTAGCCCGGCAACAGGTCCGCCAAGGTTAGGTGGAGTCGAAAACAGGCGGAACGGAGTGGATGGCGCAGCAAACGTCTCACCGGCTGCTTCCACCTGGCTGAAAGCTTGCCGGCTGCGATATTGATCGACGTCGAACAACTCTTCCATGGTCGGTACCCGAGCCAGCGGAATGCGCATGGCCTGTCCGCGATAGAACAGATCCTCGGCGCTGTGATGGGATAATGCGGCGAGTATCTCCGGTTCGAGCAGGTCAGCAGATTCCAATCGACTCACGCTGCTCTGAAACAGCTCAATGTCGGCAAAATGCTCCAGATTCAGCAGTTTGCAAAAAGCCTTCCACTGGCCGGGTGTTAGATTCGTTACACCCAGCCAGCCGTCCTGACACGGCCATATACCCAGCGGGTACGTGGGGGGAAATCGATTGATACCCATTCTGGGTGGCTGAGGGTTGCCCATGTAGGCGTTGATCGCCGCCAAGTCGGTGAAGCACATGTTGGCTTCGAGAACGCTGGCGTCCAGTTGAAAGTGGTCACGGCGATTGCCCATGCGCTGAGCCAACAGATGTCCCAACGCGCCGTTATAGGCGCTAAGGCCACCAATGATTTGTGCCTGAAAGCCCGGGGGGATAATGGGGGGGCCTTCAGGATTTCCTATGCCACGCATCAATCCACTCAACGCATGAATCGCGGCATCGGAACCGCTCATGTCGCTGTAGGGTCCGGTTAACCCATACCAGCTGATCGCGCAGGTGTTGGTCTTGATGTCTGACAGGCCGTCCGCTTGGGCCAGGCAGTCCGGATCGAATATCACCAGATCTGCCCGACGAAGAACCGGTTCGTCCGTGAGACGCGGGTGCGTTGCGACCACACTTTGCTTGTTGGTGTGCAGATAGGCATGCATGGCACTGTCGCCATTGGCTAGCAACGG
The DNA here is from genome assembly GCA_009936895.1 of Pseudomonadota bacterium. Taxonomy (GTDB): domain Bacteria; phylum Pseudomonadota; class Gammaproteobacteria; order Pseudomonadales; family Azotimanducaceae; genus UBA4421. Next base: position 7,264 of record JAACDS010000317.1, on the reverse strand, counting down.
CGGCAGCGTTCTGGTGGCAAAGCCCTTTGCTGGTTCGAGGTTTACCACTACGGCGCCGTAGTCGGCGAAGAGCTTGGCGGCATAGCTGGTGGCCACGCTGCCGCTCACGTCAACTACGGTCAGATCATGAAACACGCCTTGCTCGGCGCTCATTTTCTGCGCTGGCGTCTCTGGCGCGTTCAATCCAATTCCGCCAACCAGTTCAGCAGATACCCGTTCACGGCCTCGGGAGCTTCCTGCTGGGTCCAGTGCCCTATCTTGGGTATCAGCACATTGGTGCGCAGGTCTCTGACGAAGTTCGGCATGTTCTCAAGCGCGGGCCCTGCCATGGCAATGACGCCGTCTCGTTCGCCTGCGACAAATAAGGCGGGTTGATGTATCTCGGTGGGTTTGTCTGCACTGAGTCCCCACGTTTCATTGTGATTGCGGTAGTAGTTGAGCGGTCCGAAAAAACCACTGCGAGTAAACTCGTTAACGTAAAAGTCCAGGTCCGTGTCGGACAGCCACGGGCCCATGCGTTCGGGGTCGATGAGGCTGGTGAGTAAGTCGTCGTGCTCAGACTTTTCACCGAGAATGTTGACGTCCATTTCTCCGCTGGCCAGATGGTAGAACTTGCGTAGGGCAGTGCGAATGTCCTTTTCAAATTCAGCCTCGGCGACGCCGGGAGTTTGGAAGTACAGCTGATAGAAGAATTTGCCCGCAAAGAACGCTTTCATGGCATCCAGTGGTGGTATGGGTGAGCGTGGGCTGAAGGGGACGGACAAGACCCCGACGGCGGAGAAGATTTCCGGGTGCCATAGGGCGCAGCTCCAAGCGGTGGGGCCGCCCCAGTCGTGGCCTAGCACAATGGCGGTTTCGTAGCCCAGGGCAGCGACCAGTTCCTTAATGTCATTGACCACTTCAATTTGATTGTAGGCACCGATGTCTGCCGGCTTGTCAGAATCGCCGTAGCCGCGCATGTCGGGTGCCACCACGTGGTAGCCCGCGGCTGCCAGTGGTGCGAACTGATGTCGCCATGAAAACCAAGATTCCGGGAATCCGTGTAGCATCACGATGAGCGGGGCATTGGGATCGCCCTGTTCGGCAATATTCAACTCGATGCCGTTTGTTGCGATGCGTCGATTGGTAATCTGGGGGAATGCGTTGGACGTTGTCACCTAGGCTGTTTCCTGAAAACTGCGATCCCGAATCATAGAACCAATATTTGGAGTCAAACAACTGTGCAAAACACCGATGATGTGTCAGCAATATTCTTCGATTTGGATGGCACGCTGACGGATCCCAAGGAGGGAATTACCGGTTGTGTTCAATTCGCCTTGGAAAACATGGGTGAAACCGTGCCCGCCAAGGATGAACTGACCTGGTGTATTGGCCCGCCCTTGTTGGAAAATTTCTCACAGCTGGTCGGGTCTGAACGAGCTCAGGAAGGCGTTGACTGGTATCGCCAGCGCTTCAGTACCATTGGGTTGTTTGAGAACAAGGTCTACGAGGGCATCCCGGAGGTGTTGAGGGATCTCGCTGGGCGGATCCCGCTCTATGTGGCGTCCAGTAAGCCCTTGGTCTTTGTGGATCAGATTCTTGCGCATTTTTCGTTGGATGGCTTTTTTACGCAAACCTTTGGTTCGGGCCTAGACGGATCGCTTGCAGACAAAAGTGAGCTGTTGGCCCATGCGCTCTCGCAGACCGGTGTGGATGCCCAGGGTGCCTTGATGATCGGTGATCGTCGTCACGATGCGGTAGGTGCTCAAAACAACGGCATGGACTTTATTGGTGCGCTCTACGGCTATGGCGACATCGATGAGTACCGAGCCTCAGGTTTCAGTCGCTGGGTATCGTCGCCGGCGGCCTTGCCCGCTTTGATCTAACGGGCGTTTAGCCCGGACGATTGGTTCGCTCTTTGAACAATTCCTTGGGTCTGATCTTTTCGTACTCTGCTAAGACGGGAGCGAACTCTTCCGGCGTGCTGGCGTGGATGATGATGCCGTCAGCGCCGGCAGTGAATTGATCCAACCATCGTTGCGCGCAGGTTTTGGCATCGCCTACGGCTGCGGGTCGCCAGTGTTCTGGTATCAGTTTCTCGATTTCGGCGAGTTCGTTGTAGCTGGCGACGCTGTCGATGGCACCTGCCATGTTGGCCACGACTGGTGCGCTGCGAAACGCGTGCAGTGTTTCCATATTCCAGCCGTTGACGTTGACCAGCGCTTCGCCATAGCCGGGTATTTGCAGATAAGTGGCCAAACGCGCCACGATGAGTTTCAGGTAACGCTCTTCGCTCACGTCACAAGCGGTTGCGAAGACTGACCACAGTTTGCCGCCGGATCGGCCGGTTTCGCGTTCACCGGCGCGGAAGTGGGTCACGGCTTCGCTCAAGGCTTGATCGCTCATGAAGGTATGCAGGTGCGCGCCGTCATACACTTTTCCCGCCTGATGTAAGCTGTTGGGGCCAAAGCCCACGTAGAGCACGGGAATGTCCTCGTTCACATAGTGCGCGAGCTGCAGGGCTGGATAGCCGCCCAAGGCACTTTGGTGATTCAGTTCGCGCTCGCCTCGCCACAGCTTGCGCATCAGCTCGATGAATTCCGCCTCCCGCTCAAAGGTGGGGAAGTCGACGTTCATGGCCTTCCAGCGCAAACCCACACCCTTGGCCAGACCCAGGGCAAATCTTCCCTGCGAAAGACTGTTTAATGTAGAGCCCATGGAGGCCGTAATCACCGGGTGCCGGGTATTGAGATTGGTTCCTGAGGTGCCGATATAAATATTCTCGGTCACCGCGGCGACGGCACCGCACAAGGCGGATATTTCTTTGTAGTCAGCCCGCTCGGAAATCATGATGTTGCCAATGCCTAAGGCTTCAGCGTCTTGGGCCTGCTGTAGAATGTCTCGCGGCGTGCGGCTGTGTCCGGGCAGACCATAGAAGCCGAGTTCGGGAAATTTTGATGTATACGTGGGGTGCATGGGGTTCCCTAAGGTCGAATGGCTTTCATGTACGGATTGAGAAAGGTTTCCTCAGGATCGACGCTGTCTCTTACCCGCCACCAGTCAGCCCACTTGGCGTGCTGTTTGGCCAGTTGGTCGCCGCTGAGAAAGTTCGCCTTGCCCCAATGCGGTCTGCCGTCGAAGTCTAGGAAGATTTCTTCGCATGCACGGTAGTAATCGGCATCCGGTAAATTCACGTCCTGATGAACGGAAATGGTGACGGTATCCCGTTGGTAGGCGGTCGAAAGCCACACATCATCTGCGGCGAGGGTTCGATATTCCACCGGCCAACGCACGTCGGTAAATGTGTTGTTCAACAGCGACTGTATCGCCTGCATGCAGGGGGGGCCTTGATCCGCCGGTACGCTGTACTCCATTTCCGTGTGCAGGTGCGGTCTATGGTTCGGCAGTACCTCAAAATTCCAAGCGCAGCGTTCACCCTCTCCGCCCAGCGGGTACTGGGCTGGCGCGTCGGTGGGGTTGATCACTTTCAGGTTGGCGCTGTCGGTTTGGGGGTACCAGAAAAATTCGCAGTGGCGATTGTTGGCAATGAGATCGTTGAGGTCGGCCAACAGATCGCCCAAGGGCAATGTCCAGCTGCGTTCTTGCAGCCGATAGGACGGTAAGCAATCGAGCTGCAGGGCGGTGATTAGCCCGAACGCACCCAGATGTAGGCGGCTTGCCTGCCACAGTTCGCTGTTCTGCTGTGCTGAACACTCCACAACGTCGCCATTGGCAAGGGCGATGCGCGCACCAGTCACACGGGTACTGAGGTTCTGCAGTGTTGCGCCGGTGCCGTGGGTGCCGGTGGCTGTCGCACCGCTGATACTCTGCTGATCGATATCCCCTTGGTTCGCCAAGGCCAGACCGTGGCGGTGCAGGGCGGGGCCTAAGGTATGGATTTTAGAACCGCCGCCAACCCATGCGGTGCCCTGGTCCGTATCCACAGACAGAACGCCGGACAAAGCTTGCAGATCGGCGATGATGTCGCCATCAACGACCAGTTCTTTGTGGGAATGACCGGCACCGACTGCGCGGAGTGACTTGCCTGCCTGTGTACTGGCTTTTGCCAGTGCCGCCGCCTGATCCTCGGAATAGATGAAGCTTAGTTGATCCGGTTTGCTGGATAGGCGTCCGGACCAGTTTTGCCAATTGGCCATGGTTATCTCGCTCTGTTGTTTAGCGGCCTTGAAACTCAGGCTGACGTTTCGCCATAAATGCCGCGACGGCTTCTTTGTGATCTTCGGTGGCCGCACAGCGCATTAAGGTATCGGCTTCGCGGGCCAAGTTGTCTCGTAGTGTGCCTTCAATGGCGCTGTTAATGTTCCGTTTCATGAAACCCAAGGCGACGGGCGGGCCCGAGGCAATCTGTCTTGCCAGTTCGGTAACCGCCGTCGGAAAATTCTCGTCATCCACCACTTGATTAAAAATACCCAAGGCTAAGGCTTCGTCTGCTTGGACTCTTCGACCGGTGAAATACAGTTCCTTGGTTTTGGCCGGCCCAACCAACTGATTGAGTAACCAGCTACCGCCATAGTCACCGGAAAAACCGATGTTGCGATAGGCCGTGGTAACGAAGCTGGACGCCGCAGCGATGCGAATGTCGCAGGCCAACGCTATACACATGCCTGCGCCGGCAGCCACGCCGGGCAGCGCGGCGATGGTGGGTTTTGCATGATCAAACAGGCGCAGGGTCAGGGTTTCCTGTTTGTGAATAAGCGTTCGCACCTTATTGTCCATCGTAGGCCGTTCTGCTCGCGGTGTTTCCGCTGCTTGCGCATTGTTGCTGCTCATACCGCCCACATCACCACCGGCACAAAAAGCGGTTCCCGCACCGGTAATGACGATGCAGCCCACATCGTTGCGGGTTTCCAGCTCTAACAGCGTTTGGCGCAGCGCCGGTGTGAGATTGTCAGAAAGCGCGTTCCGCTTTTCCGGGCGGTTCAAGGTGATTGTCGCCACACGATGATCAATACTGCACAGCAACTCATCGGTTCCGGTATTCAAATTCTCGCTCATGGTGTTCCCCTCAGTTCGTTCTATACGATGCCATTTTCCCTCAGATAGGCAATACGCTCGGCGTTCAACCCTAAGCTTTGCAACAGTTCATCCGTGTGGCTGCCGACCTCGCCGCCAGGCCACTCTGTGCTGCCCGGTGTTCCGGTGAGCTTGGGCAAAATAGCAGGAATCGCCAGCGGTTGGTCTAGGGTCGGTACTGCGACGTGTTCAAACATGCCTCTGGCTTGATAGTGCGGATCGTCGAAGGCATCCGCGATATTGAAAATCGCACCCACGGGCACATCGGCTGCCTCCATAATTTGAATGACCTCAGCGCTGGTGAGTGTATCCGCCCATGCCGCAATGGCACCGTCGATGAGTTTCTGGTGCGTGACCCGGCCGGGGTTGCCTGCCAAACGGGGGTCGTTAGCCAGATCGTCGCGCCCGATGGCTGTCATGAGGCGAACGTAAATGGAGTCGCCGTTGCCGCCAATCACCACATGTTTGGCATCAGCGCAGAGATAGGTGTTCGTGGGCACAATACCGGTGATGGTCGAGCCTGCAGGCTGGCGCACTTCGCCTGCCCCCGAATACTCGGGCACGATGCCTTCCATCAAATTGAACATGGATTCGTATAGGGCTACATCTACTACTTGGCCTTTCGCGTCGGATTCGTTCGAATGACGCGCAAGCAGCGCGAGCAATATGCCCATGGCGGCGTGCAGCCCGGCCACGCTGTCTCCCAAGCTCAGGTTAGGCCTCACGGGTACCTCGCCCTCAAAACCGTTGATAGAGCGGAAGCCAGAATAGGCTTCGGTAACCGATGCGTAGCCGGGCTTGCTACTGTAGGGCCCGGTTTGACCGTAGCCAGAGATCCGCGTGTAAATCAGTCCCGGATTTTGCTGTTTGACGTCTTCCGGCCCCAGTCCCCATTTTTCCATGGTGCCGGGTTTGAAGTTTTCGATCAGTACGTCGGCGTCACCCAACAGTTTGCCCAATACGTCGCGACCTTCGGTGGTGCGCAGATTCAAGGTCAGTGATTTTTTGTTCCGTCCCAGACTGCGCCACCAAAAGCTGGTGCCGTCTTTGTCCAGTAGCCGCCAGCCTCGAATGGGGTCGCCGTCCCCAGGGGGTTCCACCTTGATAACGTCGGCACCGAAATACGCCAGAAGCGTGCCTGCAAACGGACCGGCGAGCAGTTGGCCTACCTCGATAACGCGAATGCCGCGCAGGGGTTTGTTGTCCATAGATGGTTAGCTCTTTGTCGTGGTGCCACTGGTATTGCGTCGAACGTCCCGGAATGGGCCGTCGTCAACGCGCGGTTCTTTAGGCAAACCCATGACCCGTTCGGCGATGATGTTCTTTTGAATTTCATCGGTGCCACCAGCGATGGATATGGCCGGAGTAGAGACTAGAATTTCTGCGATGATACCGTCCATGGGGCTGCTGGGGCCGGTCAGGAGCGCATCGTTGCCACAGATGGCGGTATGTACTCGGGCGGCAAGACGAGCCACATTACTGGCGGCGAGCTTGCCCAAGGAACCCTCGGGCCCTTGGGGCTTACCGGCCTTCGCCGCAGCCTTTGCACGCTCCCCCGTCCACTTGGCAGATTCCGCCATGATGTGCAGGCGTGCGATGTCCTGACGCTGTGCCGGATCGTTGATGGCACCGGTTTCCATCGCTCGCTGCAGAATCAAATCCACGCGACCGGCACGCTGTGGGTACCACGTATAGGGTTCGTTAGCGATGGCGAATTCTTCTTCAAGATCTGCAAAAATTTTTCCTTGGCGGCCTTTGCGAGCACCGACGTCCCTGGCCCGATCAAAGGACCGGCGTTCATTTGCCAAGGTAGTCATGGCGCATTTCCAGCCGCCGCCCGCTTCGCCCACCAGATCATCGCGACTGACCACCGCATCAGTCATAAAGACTTCGTTGAACGAGGCGTGACCGTTCATTTGCGCCAGCTGGCGTACTTCCACGCCGGGCTGCTCCATTTCAATCACAAAGTAGCTCAGGCCTTGGTGCTTGGGTGCGTCCCAGTCTGTACGGGCCAAGAGCAGGCCGTACTGAGCGTGGTGGGCGCTGGTATTCCAGACCTTTTGGCCATTGATGATCCACTCGTCTCCGCGTAAGTCGGCACGGGTTGTGGCGCCGGCCAGATCCGAGCCGCTGCCGGGTTCGCTGAAGAGCTGACACCACTGGTCTTCGCCAGTGAGAATGCCGCGCAGGTACTTTTGCTTTTGTTCGTGAGATCCGTGGGCGAGCAGAGTGACCGCCGCCAGCATGCGTA
>JAACDS010000316.1 GCA_009936895.1 Pseudomonadota bacterium | reverse complement strand
GATCGGTGTCGATCTCCGGTGCCACTGCGGTGAGATCGTAGTCTTCGAGATAGTAGTTCAAGTCGCCTAAAAAGACCTGCGGCCAACCGCAGGAGTAGACGTACGCCGTTTCTTTTCGATAGCGCTTGGGAGAGCTCGGGGACATCAGCGCGTCCATTAGCCGAGCCTTGTACTCGTTGTTGACTTGGGGATGCCACAGCTCGGTGTTGTGTTCTAGCTTGCCGGGAATCTCCAGGGCGCCCTCCAGCGAAATCACGGCGCGGAAATCGTCGGCGTGCTTATGCGCCAAGTCCAGTGCGAGTAAGCCCCCAACTGAACAGCCGATGAAAATCGGGCGGTCTAAACCCAGTACTCGACTCAGCGCCAAGGGAATGGAGCGCAAGAACTCTCCCTTGAGTAAGTACTGCTGGTCCCACCAGTCTTCTTCAACTGGGGGAAGCGACTTGCCGTGGTATGGCAGGTCATAGGCAATCAGACGAAAGCGATCGGTAATTTCTGGTGTTTCAAACAGGTGTCGCCATTGACTGCTATGGCATCCGGCCGTGTGCTGCAGCAAGATCGGAATTCCGCTACCGGCTTCTTCGAAGTAAATGCGGTGTTTCGCGCCGGACAATTCGAGCTGTACGTAGCGGCCGATCGGGGCGCTGAAGGTGCCCTCGGGCTCTAGGTCGTGGGCCATGGCCTCACCTGCATTTGTGGCTGGCCTGAGTAGCTCGATGGCGCGAGCCGCTGCCGCAAAGTACTGGGCGAACACGACCGGATCGGCGTTGCGCTGTATGCCTTGGCCCTGCATAACATTGGCCATTACGTCGTTATGAAAACGCTCGGGAACTGCTGCGAGAATTTTTTCCCATACCGATGGATCCGCGGCAAATTCGATGACACCGCCACGCAAGTTTGCGTTTGGGTCTGGATTGCCCGACCTAACGGACAGTGCAAGGGGCTGTTCGCCGATAACGAGTCTCAGTCCGCCATCCCAGTATCGCGCTGCCAGCATGAATTCGCCGTCCTCGGCACAGCTTTTCGCCCACTGTTTGGCGGTTGGTAGTTCTGCAGTCATTGAAAGGCCCCTCCAACCCAAAGAGATGTGTTGATCTTCTGTGACCAATATTGCTAGGTTTTATGATGTCGCGCCAGAGCAATGTCGAGGGCGAAAGATGGGTGCCCGTCGTCAGCTCAAGGGTTTGTTAAGACGAGTTTGCCAACAATTCTGCCACCTAATTGATCGATCAGACCCTGTTGATACTGACCCATTGGCCTGCTTTGTACTGGGGCGGGGTGCAGTTTACCGTCAGTAATCCATTGCATCAGTGTCGTCATCAACGCCTGATTGATCTTAGGGTTTGCGCGCATCTCTCCACCCCAATCAACGCCGACAATGGCCGAGCGTTTGAGCAAGGCTAAGTTAAGCGGGATCTTTGGGATTTCGCCTGCAGCGAAGTCCACGACGAGAAAGCGTCCGCCGGGTGCCAGTGAGCGAAAAGCGGGTTCGGCTTTATCGCCGCCAACCGGGTCATACACCACATTTAGCCCTTGTTGGCCGGTGAGGGAATTCAGTTCTTTGCGCCAATTTGGGTCGGTGTAGTCGACGCAGTGATCTGCGCCGAAGGATAGCGCTGCCTGTCTTTTATCCGGGTTTGATGCCGCTGCGATCACCGTAGCGCCCATGGCCTTGGCCACGCAGATGGCGGAGCTGCCAACGCCGCCGGCTGCTCCTAAGATCAGTACATTCTCGCGGGGTTGAAGCTTGCCGCAATCGCGCAGACCGTAGAGAGCCGTTGCGTAGTTGATGAAAAACCCAGCCGCGACGTCGGCGGATAGTATGTCCGGAATTTTCACGAGCTTATGACTGGCGATGGTGAGTTGGTCTGCAAATGCTCCGCTGTTGGCGATTCCCATAACTCGGTCGCCGACGGCGAGCGCTGTGACGCCGGAGCCTATCTGCGCGACCTCCCCCGCAAACTCGCTGCCGGGATAATAGGGCAGCGGGGGCTTTACTTGGTACAGACCTTGGACCATCAAGCCGTCGACAAAGCCCACGCCTGCTGCGCTTACATCGATCAGGACCTCGTCGGCAAGTGGAACTGGCGCTTCGATTTCAATACGTTGAAGGTTCTGTGGTGGTCCGAATGTCCGGCAGCAAACGATGTTCATGGATCTGTTCTCAAAGGCTGTAGTTCAGGGCAGTCGGTTAAGCATGTGACGTTGGCGAATTCTGTCGCTGACGCCAGTGAGCAATATTCTGCGCTAGCGAGGCCAGCAGCATCAACACCACGAATACCCAGACATGGGGTGCCATTGAGCCATTCATGATGATTTGAGTGGGGTAGGAGACGGTGCGTTCAATGGCCGCGAGTTTGTAGATATGGCCGTCGGCAAAGCTGGGATCCATAACCAACTCCGCGATATCCCGCCGACTGCGATAGCGCATCATCGCGGTGCCCGAAAAGCTTAAATTATCGTCTGCGTTCCATGAATCGATGAATCCGCCCACGGTGCGTGCCTGAAATACGGGATGGCCGCCGCGCAAAAACAGAGCCCAAGCGAAGGGTTCGAAATAGTTGGCCAGCAGAGCTCTGCCAGGGATCATCTCGCCGCTAATCGGGTGCTGAATATCATCTTCGTACACCTGAACCTGATTCAGCATGATGAATTCTTTGCCATCGTCCTCCTCTAGGAATGCACGCAGGGTTGCTGCCTCGGTATGCCTGCTACCTTCCTGCAGAGCAAATTGGGCCATGAATCGCTCGACTTCAGACTGAGTTATCGGTCCTTGCCAATTGAAATACCACAGGCTAAACAGCCCGTAGGCGATGGGGACACAAATCCAAATCTTCCAGTTCATCAATCTGCTTCCTTTTGATTCGTTAGTTGAACGGGGCGTAGCGGTGCCCTCTGGGTTGGGGTTTGACGTGTTCGGTAGGCAGTGTGCACAGCCGTTCCATGCGTGTTGTGCTGCCATCGGCGTACTCCCAGATCAGATGTTCGCCGTCGAGGTATCGCTTAACGACGACAGGGCCCCAGCCCAGGACGCGAAAGTTCAATACGCCTTGTTCCCAAGTGACTCCGGCAGATGTGCGGGGACAGTATTCCCGGTCGCCGATGGTAAACATCACCATGCCCTCGGTGTCATTACTGTTGAGACCACCGGTCAAATTTGGGCCTTTGTCGTGAATGATACCGCTGCTCGTCACAACCGTGCGGTCGCCGCACTGCTCTACGCGTTCCACATGGCCGACCTTGCCGCTGATGCCTCGCCACAGACCGCGAATATCCACTACCCCATCCGCCAACGGTTCCGTGCACTCCCGTAGAATCGGCAGCGGAAAGTGAGTGTAAGCGCAGCCCGGAGTGTTGCCCTTTGGAATTTCTGCAGCCCGTTTACCGGATCCATCGAGTGTTGGCAGTTCGCAGTAGTTGATCGTGCTGCCGTCGCCGGCCAAGGTGGCCGGATCTATTGTGAGGGGCGGTCGCGCGGAAAAAAAGACCAGCCAAAAAACAGCAACAAGCATGGCCGCTACGGCGACAGTCAGGCGGGTAGTCCAACGAAGGAAAAACGTCATCGTGATCTGTCCTCGGTTTGGCAACTCGAAATTAATGATCAACATTATAACGGGATGAGTCAGAAAACCAGTGGAACCAAGAATAGGACTCGGCAACTAACTTGATCTGATGGATTGGCCTAGAGCTGCCTTTTTTGTATGGTCTGTCGGTCTTAAAATCACCATGTCGAAATTATTGAGAGTGCTTGCTATGAACGCCAAAACCCAATCGATGCCTTTTGACCCAGAAGCGCTGGGACGCAAGTATCAAGAGGAACGTGATAAGCGACTTCGTGCGGATGGCAATGACCAGTATCAGGAAGTCACCGGCGAGTTTGCTTACTTTGTCGAAGACCCTTACATCGACGGCGAACTGAAACGCCAGGCAATCGAAGAAGAGGTGGAGGTCGTCATCATTGGTGGCGGTTTTGGCGGGATGTTGGCGGCTGCCCGACTGCACGATGCCGGTATTACGGATTTCAAAATTATCGAGAAAGGCGGGGACTTTGGTGGTACTTGGTACTGGAACCGTTATCCTGGCGCGTCTTGCGATATTGAGGCCTACGTCTATTTTCCCTTGCTAGAAAAAACAGGTTTCGTGCCCAAGCAGAAATACACCAATGCGCCAGAAACGCTTGAGTACTGTCATGTCATTGCGCAAACCTATGGTCTGAACGAGCGTGCGTTAATGCAGACGCTAGTGACGTCTACGGATTGGGATGAGGAGCAGGGTCGTTGGACGGTCTCCACGGATCGTCAGGATCGTCTGAAGGCCCGCTATGTCGTGCACTCAAATGGTCCGCTCAATCGGCCCAAGCTGCCTGCCATTCGCGGTATTAGCGATTTCAAGGGACATACCTTTCATACCAGTCGCTGGGATTACGCCTACACAGGCGGTGATTCCAATGGCGGACTGACAAACCTCAAAGACAAGCGGGTGGCGGTCATTGGTACTGGTGCGACCGGTGTGCAGTGTGTGCCTCACCTGGGAGCGGCTGCAGAGCATTTGTATGTTTTTCAGCGCACACCATCTTCTGTTGACGTGCGCAACAATCAGCCTACCGATCCAAGCTGGATGAGTGGCCAAGAGGCCGGATGGCAGGACGAGCGTCGCCGTAACTTCGAATCGATCATGACCGGCGCGCCTGTGAAGAAAGACTTGGTGGCCGATGGCTGGACTGAGGCTTTTCGCTTGCTGTTCGGTAGTTTGCAGGACAAGGCGCCGTCCAAAACCCGCGTGGCTGCATGGGCGTTGATGTCGCCACTGTCGCCGGATTTGTATCGGTTGGGCATGAAGAAGTACCTGACTCAAAAAGCGACAACCTTTATGGACTTGGCGCGAGAGATGGAACTGGCCGATTATCAGAAAATGGAAGGTGTGCGAGCACGAGCGGCTGAGATCGTCGAAGACCCAGATACCGCAGAGGCCTTGAAGCCTTACTACCGTCAGTTCTGCAAGCGCCCGTGTTTCCATGACGAATACCTGCCGACGTTCAATCGCCCTAATGTGACTTTAGTGAATACCGATGGCCGGGGTGTGGATCAAATCACCGAAAAAGGCATCGTGTTTGACGGCCAAGAGTACCCGGTTGACTGCATCGTGTTCGCGACAGGCTTCGAGGTAGGCACGGACTATTCCCGCCGCGCGGGCTACCAGATTAACGGTGTGGATGGCCTGACCGTGTCGCAGAAATGGTCCGATGGATTGTCCACATTCCATGGTATGCACAGTCGTGGATTTCCCAACAGCTTCTTTTTCGGGCCTGCCCAGTCGGGCTTCACCGCGACCTATACGTATTCGCTGGATGAACAAAGCGTGCATCTTGCGCATATTCTAGCCACGGCGAAGGCTCAGGGTGCGACGCGCATCGAGGCGAGCGAAGCAGCTGAAAGGCAGTGGGTACAGACGATCATCGACAAGGCGCGACTGACCGCGGATTTTCAGCAAAAATGCACCCCCGGTTACTACAATAACGAAGGTAACGTGAATACGAAGCCGCAGAACAATACCTACGGCGGGGGCCCTATCGAGTTCTTCGACTTGATGGCGGACTGGCGCGCCAAGGGAGATTTGAAAGGACTGGAAGTTAAGTAGCGGTCTAGGTCGGCAGCCCCGAGACCTATGTGTTAGACCCGCGCATTCACATACAGGCAGTCCCTGCGGGGCTGCCTTCGTTTTATCTGTAAGAAGGCATCTATGTCGCAAGAAGTAACCGACCGTCAACGCAAATACACCCTCTTTATGTTGGTGCTGGTATTCACTTCGAGCCATGTCGATCGCCAGATTATGGGCATTTTGGGGCAGCCTATTAAAGAATCGCTGTTGATCACGGATACCCAGCTCGGGTTACTGACCGGCATCATGTTCGCGGTATTTTATGCCACCTTGGGTATGCCCATGGCCATGTGGGCGGACCGTAACAATCGCCGCAATCTGATTTCGTTCTCAGTCTTTCTTTGGAGCCTGATGACCGCCCTATGCGGCGCGGCGAACAACTTCATGCAGCTGCTGTTGCTTCGCATTGGTGTTGGGGTGGGGGAAGCCGGTTCCAACCCGCCCTCACATTCCATGATTGCTGATTTGTATCCGCCGGAAAAACGTTCAACGGCCATGGCGATCTTTGGCACGGGTATTAACTGGGGCATTCTTATCGGATTCTTGGTTGGCGGCTGGATCAACGAATGGTACGGCTGGCGGACTGCCTTCGTTGTCGTAGGACTACCGGGAATTTTGCTGGCCATATTGGTGCGCTATACCGTGGTCGAACCGCCGAGAGGCTATTCGGAAGCGCTCAAGCAAGACACGCCGGCCCCTGCTTTTTGGGAAGTGGTGAGTTTTATTTGGCGCAGTGCCGTGCTGCGGCATATCGTTGCTGCCGGAGCACTAGTGTCCTTTGCCGGCTATGCCTCTGTGATCTGGGTACCTATCTATCTCGTGCGCATCCACGGTATGGGCACCGGCGAGGTCGGTTCTTACCTTGCGCTGCTGATCGGTGTTGGTGGTGCCATCGGTATCTATCTCGGCGGCCGCATTGCAGATTTTATGGCGGCGAGGCGTGGTCAACAGTGGCTGCCTTGGGTTGTCGCTGTCTCGTCGCTGATTTCGCTTCCCATGCTCTATTTGACGTTTATGGCCACGACACCCATGAGGGCCATTGCCGCCTACGCGCTGCCGGCTATGTTAGGCACACTTTACGTGGCTCCGGGGTTCGCGCTGATTCAAAATTCCACGCCATTGGAGATGCGCTCGGTAGCTGCTGCAATCAATCTCTTTATCACAAATATCATCGGCTTAGGTCTCGGACCGTTTACCGTTGGCTTTTTCAGCGACGTGTTTTCTCAGACTCATGGTGAGGACGGGCTACGCTGGGGTTTAGCAACCACCATCGTCATTTTGCTTTGGGGTGTTTTTCATTATTGGCGCTGTGGTGTCATGATCAAGCGAGAGCAGATCAAGGGCATGCCTACTGCCCCGTGATTTGGTGAACGCGGTCCATCTGGTGGCAAGGAGCAAAGGATGTCCTTGGGGCAATCGGTTACGTCGAACAGTTCGGTAGCTCGTGTGCTGTACTTTGGTCTTCAGCCGGCGCTGTTGTTGGCGGTGATCGGCCTATGGCTGTCCCAGCCAACCAACCCCGCGCTCTATGTCGGCTGTATTTTGGCGGTGCAATTGGTACTGGGGGTGCTTGAACATCTGTACCCGGCCAGAACCGAGTGGCGAATCAAGGGTAAGCAGAAGTCTGGCAGCGTCGTGCTGGTTTTGATTCTGTTTATGGTGTCCGGCTCAGTAGGCGACCTCTACACTCAGGTGCTGAGCCCGCCGCTTGAAGCGCTGCGCGAGAGCCTTGGTACCAACGTTTGGCCCCACCATTGGCCATTGTTGGGTCAGATGTTCGCGTTATTTTTTCTCAATGAACTGTTGTGGTACTGGGTGCACCGAGCGGAACACCAATGGTATGCCGTGTGGCGAGTCTCAGGTCATGGTGCCCATCACGCCTTCCAAAAACTCGGGGCGCTGAATTTTGGCTTGAACCATCCCTTAGAATATTTCTTCCTGCTGCTGCCGGGAGCCTTGCTGGAACTGACGTTTGGCATCGGTGCAGCAACCCGGGTCGCGTCATTGTTGTTGATCACTCAAGCTAGCATCGCCCACTGTAATGTGGCGACGAACAGTCGTCTGATTGGCTGGATCTTTACCACTAACCAGTATCACATTTGCCATCATTCGCTGGATTTAGCGGAAAGCAATACGAATTTTGGTTGTGCAGCCATTGTCTGGGATCGGGTGTTCGGTACGTTCTCGGATAACCGGGCGGTTGCGGTTGGCTCTGGGCCCAAGGAGCCTAGTACATGGCATAAACTGATGATGCCCATTAGAGAATATGAGGTATCTGATATCGCGCCGGGATCAGGGCCGTGAGTTGTCTGTGCGGCTAAACGAGACAAAGGAAACGACTCGCTTTGAAGAAAGAGCCTAACATTTCCAAACCTCGAATCGCCATGGTCATTGATCCATGGTTCCATCCCTTTAACGGCACGGTGGTATCTACCCGGCGTTTCGTTGCGGCGCTGCAAGACCGCTTTGACTTCCGGATTTTACTGGCCAAGGGGGACGATGACCCGCTGCACACTCAGTGCATTGGGTTCGTGCCCCTGCGGATTCCGGGGATCAATTTCATACTTGACCGGATGAAGGCACCCCTGGCTCTGCCGAATCGAAAGCGATTGCAGCAGGTAATGGCCAATGCAGATCTGCTGCATGTGCAGTTCCCGTTTTTTCTAGGGCATGGGGCCATCGCCGAAGCGCGCAGGCAAGGTAAGCCCGTTGTGATGTCCTTTCACGTGCAGCCTGAGAACATTCTGAGTAATTTGGGAATAACCTCACCGTGGCTGACGAGAGTACTGTACCGATTTTTTGTCTGGCGCTTTTACAGTCGCGCAGACCGAGTGATCGCTCCGTCCCAGTTTGCAGCGGACTTGCTTCAGGACGCTGGGCTGAAAAAATCTGTTTCCGTGCTGTCCAACGGCGTGACGGAGGATTTTTTTCTGCAGCGCGATCCTACCAAAACTGCGCCTCCTTACGATGTGGTCAGCGTAGGACGATTGGCAAAGGAAAAGCAGCAGCCTCAGTTGATACACGCGGTGGCTGCCAGCAAACACATGAAAGACATACGTCTGACCTTGGCGGGTACGGGTCCTCAGCAACAAAAACTTGCGGCGCTGGCTGATGACCTGGGAGTGAATGCCGAGATTGGCCGCGTGTCAGATGAGCGTCTCAAAGTGCTCTATCAAACAGCAGACCTGTTCGTCCAAACCAGTGCAGTAGAACTCGAAGGTATGTCGGTGTTGGAGGCGATGGCTGCGGGTTGTCCTGTGCTGGTAAATAACTCCAGTACCAGTGCCGTGCCCGAGCTCGTTACGGCGCAAGAAGCCACTTACGCGATGAATGACGTGGCAGAATTGACGAGCAAACTGGATGCCATGCTCGACAGTCAGGCGGTGCGCGCCGCTGCAGGCGTGGAAAATCGGGCGGTTGCACGGCGTCGTCATCACGAACGCTCCACTCAAGCGTTGGCAGAGCTCTATGCTGGTCTCTTGTCAGTTGCGGCTAGCGGATCATAACCGTGTCGCGCAAAGACAGCGGCAATTCACGGTTGTCCGGTAACGCTTGGATTGCCTGGCTAGGCCAGCGAACGGGCACCGTGCTTGGGGTGGGTACGCTGCTGTCGCTCATGTCTCTGTGGGGTTTTACCCAGTACGGGGCACTGAACTCCGATCTGAGTAAGCTGATTAAACCGTCGGAATCACTGAGTTGGTATCGTAATAACGAAGCCTACAAGGCCGCTTTTCCTCAGCTTCAGCAAACGGCAGTGATCGTTGCTCGGTCGGATGACTATGGGCAGCTGCAGAGCTATGTCCGAGAACTGGCCGAGCGCCTGCCAATGGACACTGTATTCGCACCGGGGGTTGATCCTTTTATTGTTGCCTCAAAACCGTACTTTTTGAGCGTGCCCCAGCTGCGGGAGTGGCTTGATGGTGCGAGTTACAATCAAGGTTCGTTGCTGCGGCTGATGGACGAAGCCAGCCTAGCAAACGCACTCTTCACTTACGCGGATTTTGTCAGCGCCAATCCCGGGCAAATACTGCCCATTTCGCTCCAGTCGGTGTTGGACGGATTAGCAGATGGAGATTTGGATTTTAAGAGTCATTACCCGTTGGAGCCTGAGGGTGGTGGACATGTTGAGCTGATTTTGGTGAGCGCCAAACAACGGCTGGACACCGCCCTGCCGAATGCGGCCATCGTCTCGGCATTGCAGCGGACCTTGGAGGCATATCCACCGCCGGACAGTGTTGAGGTGGCGTTGACCGGCGAAGTGGTGCTGGCTCATGAAGAAATGAGTGCGGCCCTCAGCGGTATCGAGCGGGCGGGTCTGGTGTCGCTGATTTTTTTGCTGTGTATCGTGGCTCTGGGTATCCGCTCTGGACCGATCCTGGCGGCGATTAGCACCATACTGGCCATGGGTATCTGCTTGACGCTGGGTTTTGCCACCTTGGCAGTTAGAGAGTTGAATACGCTGTCGATGATCTTCGTCGTGCTGTTTTTTGGCTTAGGCGTCGACTTCGCCGCGCACTTTACCTTGCGTGTGCAGGCAGATCTCGACCAGGAACTGGGGACTGCGCTAGGGCAGGCGCTGCGCGATACCGGGCCGGCGCTGGCGTTATGCACGTTGACGTCTGCGGTGAGTTTTCTGGCATTTTTACCGACGGCTTATCGAGGCTTAGCCGAACTGGGCGTAATCAGCGCCGGCGGCATTGTCATCGCCTTCGTGCTGACGTTATCCATTATTCCAGCGGTGTTGCTGCGCTGGCCGCCGGTTCCTCGAAAGCCTGTGGAGAAGGCCGGATTTGAGGCGGTGTTGGGTCGCATGCGTTCAGGAGTTGATGCGATACCCGACGCTTGGGTTGTGGGGGTGTTTGTTGCCCTGGCGATGTCGTCACTATGGATGGCCAAGGATCTGCGTTTTGACTACAGCGTGCTCGCCATGCGTGATGCACAGTCGCCGGCCATGCAGGCGCTGCTGGCGCTGCAGCAAGATCAGCAAACGACAGATTACAGTGTGCATGTGCTTGCCGACGACGCCGACGCAGCGGCGCAGTTGAAAGAAGAATTGCTGAGGCTGCCGTCGGTCAGTGCCGTAAGTACCCCGGCGGACTTCGTGCCGACAGAGCAAAGGGAAAAGAACGCGCTGCTGATCAAGCAGTCTGTCTTGCTGGTAGAGATCGTCCCACCGGAGCTGCGCGGCGCGGCGGACACCGAGCTGACGACCCTTGCCCTTGAATATCTGGAAGAAGTGATCGCGGAGCTACCAAGCGGTGCGGCGGAGGAGGCCCAGCGGGTGCTTGGCTCGGCGCAAAGTTTGCTGCAAGCCCCGTCGAAAATCGAGGCGTTCGAGCAGCAGATGTTTCAGCAGTTTCCTC
>JAACDS010000315.1 GCA_009936895.1 Pseudomonadota bacterium | reverse complement strand
TTTTTTTGCCCTCATTTTTTCTGAGCCTTTCAGAGGGTTGATTCACTTTGTGCTTATCCGAGTTACCCTAGAGGCTAAGTTTTGCGACAAAGAAATCTGATGCAAAAGACTCCGAGTTGGCTTACTCCCACAACGCTTCTGGTGCTGATGTCTATTGCAATGCCTCTGGCATTCAATACATGGTCCGCGTTACTCAATAATTTTGCGGTTGAGCAGGCTGCTTTTTCCGGCGTCGAGATCGGCATTTTACAAAGTTTGCGAGAAGTGCCGGGCTTTCTCTCTTTTACCGTGATTTTCGTGTTGTTGGTCATTAAAGAGCAAACCTTTGCTGTCATCTCTTTGGCGTTGCTGGGCCTTGGCGTGGCCTTGACAGGTTTCTTTCCTTCCGAGTACGGCCTGTACTTTACGACGGTGCTGATGAGCATTGGTTTTCATTACTTTGAAGCCATCAAGCAGTCGCTCAGCCTTCAGTGGTTGAGCAAGGAAGAGGCGCCGCAGGTGTTGGGGCGGCTCATCGCTGTTGGTGCCATGACGTCTCTCATTGTTTATGGCGTCCTGTGGGTATTGTTGGAAGTTTTTGCTTTCAGCTTTCTCTGGAATTTTGCATTGGCCGGTGGACTGTGTTGTACGCTGGCTGCGATGATGTGGCTGGGCTTCCCACACTTCCCGGCAAAGACCGTACAACATAAAAACCTGGTACTGCGACGGCGCTACTGGCTGTATTACCTGCTGACGTTTTTGTCGGGCGCTAGGCGTCAGATTTTTGTCGTGTTCGCGGCCTTTTTGATGGTGGAAAAATTCGGTTATTCCGCCTCAGAGGTCACCCTGCTGTTTTTGATCAATTACGCATTCAACTGGTTGTTTGCAGAGCGGATTGGGGCGCTGATTCATCGCATCGGCGAGCGGCGTGCACTTACCATCGAGTACATTGGGCTGATCTTCGTCTTTGTTGCCTATGGCTTAGTAGATGATGCGACGACGGCGGCAGTACTTTACGTGATCGATCACATGTTTTTTGCGATGGCGATTGCGATCAGTACCTACTTTCAGAAGATCGCTGATCCAAAAGACATGGCGAGTACGGCTGGCGTTTCGTTCACGATCAGTCATATTGCAGCGATTGTCATCCCGGCCGCATTGGGCTTGGTGTGGATGTGGTCAACGTCTCTGGTCTTCTTTATCGGAGCGGGATTTGCGGTGCTTTCATTGCTGGCTGCGCAACTGATTCCCTTTGACCCAGGCCCGGGTCAGGAAACTGTTCTTCCCTTGGGTCGCGACCAAGTGGCGGCTGCCGGCCCATAGGCAGCCACGGACGCGCGGACTAAAAGAACGAAACGCTGTTGGGGTCGATATCCCGGCAAATGCCGCCCGCCAGTGCGTCGTACTCCGACTGTACAAACTGTCCATCACGAAAGGTGCGGGCGTAGATTTGGCAGCGCAGGGTCTCGTCCGAGAATCCTTCGTCCGTCATCAAGGCCTCCTTGATGCTCGTCAGGGTGACCTCTTGATCGTCCATGAAAATGCCTTGATCGGCCGGACTGTCCAGAATGATGCTGCGTTTGCCGTCGGTGCCCCAAGCCAGCCAGGGTACCTGTCGGCCGTCTTGGCCGGTGCCCGGATTGCCGTTTGCGGCGAATTCGGTCCAGTAGGCGCTCATGCTGTTGGCCAGTGCAAATTGAGCTTCGTCGCCCGGGTAGAGCGCCCCGGCACCGAGGCCGTTGCTGAAGTCATTGAATGCGAAGGCGATTTCCAGGCCATGGGCGGCTCCCAGTGCCTTGCTTAAATCAAATCCGAATTGACTCGGCTCCTCGTCCCAGTCGAACCGATACGTAAACACATCCTTGTTGCCTGATGCGGTCATGGCCCTGGCTAGGCTGTCGACGCCGCGCTCTTTCCAGCTCAAGGCCCCGTACTTCACCAGTCCCAAATAGTTCGCCTCATCCACCAGCCGCGGAATGAAGCCCAAAAACAGCTCCACGTATCGGGGATCGCGAAACATGAATAATGAAGGCTCGTCGCGGTTGGTGCCTAAGATTACGGGGACTTGGTTGTGGTTTTCTGGGTTGGAAAATATCTCTTGGGTCGAATAGTTTGGCAGGACAAAGCCGTCGCCCAAGTTGGCCGGTAGATCAACCATGCCAAAGGCGAAGCCATCAAAAAGCGCATAGAAGTCGT
Source organism: Pseudomonadota bacterium (assembly GCA_009936895.1). GTDB lineage: Bacteria > Pseudomonadota > Gammaproteobacteria > Pseudomonadales > Azotimanducaceae > UBA4421. The sequence goes on along the minus strand of JAACDS010000315.1, from coordinate 2,921 downwards.
CTGGCTTTTTGTTGTACAGGTACTGCCGAAGGTTGGCTCTGGACATGTCTTGTGCGTACTCGGCAGCGATCCTCTCGTCTGCGACTGTGCCATCGGCAACCAGCAGTTTTGTGAGAATCTCTGCTGAGCTGAACGCGTGCCCGCCGTTGTTTGCTGTGTTGCGAGCGACGGACATTGGCGTCGTTTGAAAACCACCGCTTTGCACAATTGCTCGATGGAATAACCCCTCCGCCAGTGGTGAAGCCATCATCGCCAGTGTGTCGAAGGCGCCGGCAGATTCCCCAAATAGCGTGACGTTGCCTGGGTTGCCGCCAAAACCTTCAATGTTGTTCTTTACCCATTCAAGTCCGCGAATGACGTCCAATGTGCCGTAGTTACCCGAATCATCCTTAGGATTACCGGTCCTCAAGCTTGGGTGACTGAACCAGCCAAAAAGTCCCAGGCGGTAATTGATGGTGACCACTACGACGCCATGTTTCATCGCCAGATTCTCGCCGGAGTAGCTGGCACCCTCGCCAATCGTATTGCCGCCGCCGTGCAGCCAGAGCATCACCGGCGCATTTTCCGCGTTGGGCGGCGAATAGATGTTCATGAATAGGCAGTCTTCGCTGCCGACAGTGACTCTGTCGGGTTCCGCCTCATCGCTCAGAGCTGATGGTAGCTGCGGGCAAGCATTCCCAGGTGCCAAGGTTTCAATGATGCCTCCCTTGCGTGGCGCCTTGGGGGGTAGCGGGGCTCGCCAACGCAGGGTTCCCTTTGGGGCCTTTGCGTAGCGGATGCCCTGCCAAATCCAAGTGCCATTGGCGCCGCTGTAACCCAACAGATTGCCTGATGTGGTTTTGCGCAACGTAGCATTGTCGGGCACAGGGACGAAGGTATGTTCTTCAGGTTGGTTCAGCCAATAGCCACCGACGGTTAGCGCAATGACAACGAAAAAACCTAAGATGATTTTCATACAGATCTCCGGGTGAAGTGCTGATCTCTATTCAGCGGTTTCGTCAGCCAAAATGCTGGACAGCAGTTCTAAACTGCCTTTCATTCCTTTGGCGATAAAGGGCTCGATCTCAACAGGTTCAACGTGAGTTTGCCAGATGAACAAGGTGCCCTCTTCGTGAGCTTCTAGGGTAATACTTGCAACATGAGATTGTAGGGGGGGTGTTGATTCGATTACTGAATATTCTAGATACATGCGGCCTTCATCACGCTCGTTGATACGTTCAGCCAGCCCTCCGGCCCCAGCCATTTTGAAGCGGCGGACGTCACCGTCGAATTCCGCCGATTCGACACCGGGCACCCAGTCAACCCGGCCAGGTTCGCCGACGATAGACCAAATCACCGATGGGCCGTAGGGCAGAATTCGTTCGATTTTGATGGCCATGTTAGTGCTCCAGAATTGAGGCTGCGCTCGGCAGGGATGTTGAAAAAACAGACCTTAGCTCAGTGCGACGCCTGTGGCGATCTAATCGCTGTGGTGTCGGCGTTCTCTCACCTCGGCATCTGTGATAGAACACCAGTCGGAGAAACAGGAGGGGCGTTGGTATGGCTCAACACGATATGGTCATTCGAGCCGGTTCGGTGATAGACGGAACCGGTCGGGAGGCATTTACCGCAGACGTAGCGATCAAGGACGGGTTGATCGTTGAAGTAGGCAAGGTGTCCGGCGCTGGACAGCGCGAGATCAACGCGGATGGTGCGCTGGTTACACCGGGTTTTGTTGATATCCACACCCATTACGATGGCCAAGCGACGTGGTCAAATCGTATGTCACCGTCAAGTCATCATGGCGTTACCACCGTCGTTATGGGCAATTGCGGGGTAGGTTTTGCCCCAGTACGACCTACAGATCACAATCTGCTGATCGAGCTGATGGAAGGCGTCGAAGACATTCCCGGTGTGGCCTTGAGTGAAGGCCTGAGCTGGGAGTGGGAGTCGTTTCCCGACTATCTCGATTACCTGTCCAAGCGTCAATTTGATATGGACATCGGTGCCCAGTTGCCGCATGCGGCGCTGCGTGTATACGTCATGGGCCAGCGCGGTGCTGACCGCGAGCCAGCAACGGCTGAAGATGTGCTAGAAATGCGCCGTTTGACGGAAGAGGCGATTCGCGCAGGAGCCTTGGGATTCACCAGCTCGAGAACGCTGAATCATCGTAGTGTTCGCGGCGAACCTACACCGACGTTACAGGAGGAGTACGACGAAATGGTGGGTATGGCCAGCGCGCTGCATAGCAGTGGTCGAGGTGTGATGGAAATGATCTCAGATTTTGATGATCTGGATGAGGAATTCAGCCTGCTTGAATCCATGGTGCGCTCTGCTGGACGCCCCATGTCTATTTCGCTGGCCCAAGGCATCAGCGATCACGGCTGGCGTAAGGTCTTGGGCAAAATCGAAAGTGCGAGCAATGCCGGTCTCGCCATGCGAGGGCAGGTTGCGCCTCGACCGATCGGTATTTTGTTGGGATTGACGACGACCCTATCACCGTTCACCACGCGGCCATCGTTCGCGGAAGTGGCCAAGCTGCCAATGACCGAGCGCGTTGCCGCTCTCTCTGATCCCGCACGTAAGGCGCGTATTTTGGAAGAACCCACCGGTTACGGCTTTATGCGCCTGTTCCGGTTAATGGATGAAGGGCGCAAAATTTGGCTGATGACCGATCCGCCGAACTACGAACCGGATCCCAAGGATTCGCTGCACGCCCAAGCAACGGATCGTGGGATCGACCCTTGGTCTTACGTCTATGACATGCTGTTGCAACGTCAGGGAAATGCACTGCTCTATACGCCATTTGCGAACTACGCGGAAAACAACCTCGACTGCTGCCGCGACATGATCCTGCACAAAGATACGGTGATGGGTCTGGGCGACGGTGGCGCGCATGTGGGCACAATTTGTGACGCAAGCTTTATCACCTCGTTGCTCAC
>JAACDS010000314.1 GCA_009936895.1 Pseudomonadota bacterium | reverse complement strand
TGTTAGCGTCGTCTTACCGTGGTCTACGTGACCAATCGTCCCCACGTTTACGTGAGGTTTGTTACGTTCGAATTTTTCCTTAGCCATCGTCTTGCTCCTGTATCAGTCGATTAATGGATTGTCTTCAGGTTGTGTCTATTGCGGGGCGCGGCGTACACCAAGCTTGTCCATGACGTTCTGCGGCACCTCTGCGTAGTTCACAAACTCCATGGTGTAGGTTGCTCGGCCTTGGGTACGACTCCGCAGATCTGTCGAATAGCCAAACATTTCGGATAATGCGACTTCGGCGCGAACGACCTTGCCGGACGGACTTTCATCCATGCCTGAGATCATGCCTCGGCGCCGATTCAAGTCACCAACGACATCGCCCATAAACTCTTCTGGCGTCACGACCTCGACAGTCATCACAGGCTCTAACAAAGCCGGATCTGCACTCAACACGGCCTCACGCAGGGCCATGGAGGCCGCAATTTTGAATGCCATTTCAGAAGAATCGGTGTCGTCAAATGAACCGCCCGTCAGCGTTGCGCGCACACCCATCAAACGATGCCCCGCCAACACACCATTGCGCATTTGATCCTGAATACCTTGATCGATTATCGGCACGTATTCCTTGGGAATTTGTGTTTCTGAACTTTCGTTGGCAAATTCGTATGCGTACTGCCCGTCGGCGTCCTTCAGCGGTTCGATGCGCAGGCGCACATGCCCATACTGACCACGCCCACCCGCTTCACGAATAAACTCCGCCTCACGCTCGACGCTCTGGCGAATGGTTTCTCGATAGGAGACCTGGGGCTTACCAATATTCGCGGCGACGTTAAATTCTCGCTTCATCCGATCGACGATGATTTCAAGATGAAGCTCGCCCATCCCGGAAATGATGGTTTGGCCAGTATCCTTGTCAATTTCAACGCGAAAGGAGGGATCTTCTTGCGCCAGCTTTGCCAGCGCCTGTCCTAACTTGTCTTGATCTGAGACAGACTTAGGCTCCACGGCAACAGCAATAACCGGCTCAGGGAACTCCATGCGCTCCAGCGTAATGGCGTGCTCTTTGGCACACAGGGTTTCGCCGGTCGTGACGTCTTTCAATCCAATAACGGCCGCGATATCACCGGCCCGGACCTCGCTGATTTCCTCACGGTTATTGGCGTGCATCTGCACCATGCGCCCAATTCGCTCGCGCTTGCCCTTGATGGGGTTTAGCACTTGATCACCAGTTTTCAACACGCCGGAGTAGACGCGGAAGAACGTCAACGTGCCGACGAATGCGTCCGTCGCGATTTTAAACGCCAACGCAGCGAAGGGCGCATCGTCTTTTGATTCACGAGTCGACACGCTGCCATCGGCAACCTCGCCTTCGATTGCTTTGACTTCTGTTGGCGCTGGCAGATAGTCGATCACCGCGTCCAGCATGGGTTGTACGCCCTTGTTCTTGAACGCACTGCCGCAGGTGGCCAGCACGATCTCGTTGGCTAGCGTTCGAATCCGCAGGCCTTCTTTGAGTTCGCTCAGGGACAGCGATCCGTGTTCTAGGTACTGCTCCATCAGCTCGTCATTGGCCTCGGCAGCAGCTTCGACCAGAAGTTCACGCTGGGCCTCAGCTTCAGCCATTAGCTCGTCGGGGATCGCCAATCGCTCTTGGGTGAGACCTTGATCGGTTTCGCTGAATACGAGAGCTTCCATGGCCACCAGATCGATAACGCCCTGTAAGTGTTCTTCCGCTCCCCAGGCCATTTGCAGCGGCACTGGTTGAGCGCCTAGGCGCTCCTGAATTTGTTCAAGTACTCGAGGGAAATCTGCGCCCTGACGATCCATTTTATTGACGAAGACCAGGCGAGGCACTTCGTACTTGTCGGCTTGACGCCACACGGTTTCGGATTGTGGTTCGACACCAGAGGTCCCGCAAAATACGACAACGGCACCGTCCAAGCCCCGCAAGCTGCGCTCAACTTCAATGGTGAAGTCCACGTGTCCGGGTGTATCGATGATGTTAATGCGGTGTTCGTCGTACTGCTTATCGCTACCCGCCCAGAAACACGTGGTCGCTGCCGACGTGATGGTTATGCCGCGCTCTTGCTCTTGCTCCATCCAGTCCATCACGGCTGCGCCGTCATGCACTTCGCCTATCTTGTGCGATATGCCGGTGTAGAAGAGTACGCGCTCGGTAGTCGTTGTCTTGCCCGCATCCACATGGGCTACGATGCCTATATTGCGATAGCGATGTATAGGCGTGGTGCGGGCCATAAGACGTACTGCTGCTTAGAGTGAAATGCTCGCTTAGTAGCGGTAGTGAGCAAAAGCCTTGTTAGCTTCGGCCATACGGTGGGTGTCTTCGCGCTTCTTAACAGCACTACCACGCCCGTCAGCAGCGTCCATAAGCTCACCAGCCAAACGGGCGGCCATAGACTTCTCGCTGCGTGAGCGAGCGCTGTCGACCAACCAGCGCATTGCAAGCGCATTGCGACGAGAGGGTCGTACTTCAACAGGCACCTGATAGGTCGCACCACCAACGCGGCGTGACTTCACTTCCACCATTGGCGCGATGGCGTCCAATGCTTTGTCAAAGGTTTCAACAGGATCTGCGCCATCGCGTGACTGTACGCGATCTAGCGCGCCGTAAACGATACGTTCGGCTACAGCTTTTTTACCGCTCACCATGACGTGGTTAATGAACTTAGCAATCACTTGGTTGTGAAATTTGGGGTCGGGAAGTACTTCCCGCTTCGCGACGACTCTACGTCTTGGCATTTTTTCTCTCCTTTCTTCAGGTATCCCCTGAATGGATCAGGGCCTTACTGAGAACGATTTCGTTAGTGGTGTGCCCTACTTGGGACGCTTGGCACCGTATTTGGAACGACCCTGGCGACGATCTGCAACACCGGAGGTGTCCAGTGAACCGCGCACCGTGTGGTATCGAACACCCGGCAGATCTTTTACTCGACCGCCGCGAATCAGCACGACTGAGTGTTCCTGCAGGTTATGGCCTTCACCGCCGATGTATGAGGTGACCTCATATCCGTTGGTTAGGCGTACCCGGCATACTTTACGCAGTGCAGAATTCGGCTTCTTTGGCGTTGTTGTATAGACGCGAGTGCATACACCACGACGCTGAGGGCATGCCTGCAATGCAGGTACGATATTCTTTACGACCTTACGCTTGCGGGGCTTACGAACTAATTGGCTGATTGTTGCCATTTGTTGTCGATCTCCTTTCGATCTCTGTCTTCGTCTTCGAGGGTTACACAACGAAGGCAAATTCTTCCGTCCCGACCGTACCAGTATGGTTCGGGGGCGGGCATTCTAATCGCGCCTCGCCGGATTAACAAGGCCACTGAGCCGCAGGCTTGTGACCGTTAATCCTGACAGCAGCAGCCCTGCTGTCTGGTACCAGGCTTCATGTTTTCGGTTCTTTATTCCGCTGTGCGAGCTGACAGTGCTTCACTCAGCGCCTGTTCGATATCATCTGCGGTCACCGTATCGCTGCCACCGGACCGAACTTCTTCACGCTGCCGCTTTCGATCCGCGTGGTAACTCAGCCCTGTTCCTGCAGGAATCAGACGCCCCACAACCACGTTTTCCTTCAAACCGCGCAGGTGATCTTGCTTGCCGGTGACGGCTGCTTCGGTCAACACTCGGGTCGTTTCTTGGAAAGACGCTGCAGAAATAAAGGATTCTGTCGCCAGCGACGCCTTGGTGATACCCAGCAGCAGTCGTTGGGCTTCAGCCTGATCTTTGTTCTCAGCAGCCAAGGCTTGGTTTGCTTGACGCAGCGCGGTGTACTCCAGCTGTTCGCCACGAATGAAATCCGTGTCTCCAGAGTGAGTAATTTCCACTTTGCGTAGCATCTGACGGCAGATCACTTCGATGTGCTTGTCGTTAATCGTCACACCTTGCAGACGATAAACTTCTTGGATTTCGTTGACGATGTACTTCGCCAGCTCTTCCACACCCTTCAGCCGCAAGATGTCATGAGCACTAAACGGTCCGTCACAGACGGTTTCACCGCGTTCCACCTGCTCGCCGTCGAATACGCCAATGCTGCGCCATTTCGGAATCAATGTTTCAACCGGATCACCGCCCGCTGGG
>JAACDS010000313.1 GCA_009936895.1 Pseudomonadota bacterium | reverse complement strand
TAGACGCAGATCAGCTATCGCCCAACTGTACCGCTCAAACTGGCAACTCGGCGTTCCTGGCGGCTACAGATGAAGAAACCACTGAAAGGACTGTCTACGGTGTATTCGGCGAGTTGGCCATTCCGCTCACAGAAGATATCGACGTCCAAGCAGCACTGCGATTCGAGGACTACGGCGGCAACGTAGGTGGTTCGCTTGATCCAAAAATCGCCGTGAGCTGGCGCGTAACAGAAGAGCTTTCCATTCGAGGCTCTGCTTCGACAACATTCCGTGGGCCACCTCAAAGCTTGCTGGCCGGCACGGGAACTGCGTTGTCATACGTTGCGCCCACACTTGCATTCAAGGCCATCGATACTGTTGGTAACCCAAACTTGGGTTCCGAGGAAGCCGTATCGACGAACTTCGGGGTAATTTATCAAACCGATAACTTCTACGGATCTATCGATTACTGGGCGTTTACCTTCGAAGACTCTTTTCAAACTGAAGGGTTTAACTCGATTATCAATGCCTACAGTGGCAATGACTGCTTGGGTGCCGACGGAGTTCCCACAAACAGCGCTGTTTGTAATGAACTTCGTACACACATCTTCCCCGTTGCTGCACATACAAACCTGGCATCAACAGAACGCATCGTCGTCAACTGGTTAAACGGCCAAGACATCGAGACCTCTGGTATCGATTTCAAAGCTGAATACCGCTTCGATGGTGTTGCGGATGGCTCAGTCACCATAGGTATCGACGGTACCTACGGTTTGGAATATGAGCGTGACGCGCAGTTCGACCTTTCTGGCAATATCCAACTCGCCGCCGGTGGCGATTTGATGGGCTTTCTGAACTACAATCAGGGCCCTGCGTTTACGTCCAAGCCTGAGATAAAAGCAGCAGCTCATATCGCTTATGAGACTGATGTTCACTATGCAGGGCTCATCGCTCGCTATGTGGGAGAGTATGATGATGCTGGCGCGCCAGCTGCCTATCCTTGGCTAGCTACTATTGATGACCAGACTACCTTCGACCTTAACTACGTTTACCGTGGTATGGACGACCTGGTTCTCTCAGCCTCTATCGTTAATGTAGCGGACGAAGATCCGCCAGCGGCCAGAGGTGACTTGAACTACGACCCATTTACTCACAACGCTTTTGGACGAATGATCAAAGTGTCATTCACCTATACGCTGCTTGGCGAGTAAACGGTCTGTCCTGAACAAAAAGTTCGCTGTAGCGAACTGTAACTAGAGCAAGGCCCCGCAAGTCGGGGCTTTTTTTATCCGCTAGCTGCGCAATCAAGCATAACAACATGAATAAAGAAGATTCCCAAAACTCGAAATTGAGCGCCGATGACGGCAACAGCCGCTGCACAGCGACGCTTTTCTAGAAAACGGGCAATGGCCCACTGGCCATTGAGGCGTTAATTCGTGTTGCGGCTGTTCCTAATCGTCGTTCAACACGAACCTAGAACCGCGTTTAGAAGATTGCGCGCCTATGTGGATGGGCAGAGTGCCGACCTCAAAATAGGTCTCTTGTGTGTCCGCTGTATCCCCGCTCCGCGCTCCTAGGACTATGATCTGGCTTGAAAAAATAGGGGCTTAAAGGAGCCGCCCGAGGGTGGCCCCAAACACGATTTCACCATTCTGGGAGCCAGCAAGCGGCGAACGGTCGCAGAAAATTTTAACGCTTACCCCGAAATTGATTCATTAGTCCGACCTGCTTGAGCAGCAGCAGCGTGGCCAACCATGTCATGGGGTGTTCTTTCTGAAGTTCTTGCTTGGCCATCTCACTTTCAATAACGACAAGCTCTGCGTCGGTTTCGGTCACCGCCGAAGCATTGCGCGTCGCAGCGCCCATCAAGGCTCCTTCACCGAAACACTCGCCGACGCCTAGGGTTGCAATGTGTTTGTTTTGCTCGGAATTGATCGCAACCTGCCCTTTTTCAATGAAGTACATTTTGTCCGATTCAGCCCCCGCTTTAAAAATCTGGGTTTCTGCAGCTAACTCAACGCTTCGTAAGTCCTCGTAGTTTTTATAAATGAACTCATCCTCAAAAATAATACTGGCCTTTGCATCTTTTTTTGCGTCGTCGAAAATACGTTTCAGGCTGTAGCGCACGATAGTTCTGGCAAAGACACCCGCTTTGTTCACGTGATTGCGCAATATCGCACCATCGAAGACGCGCAACCGCATATCGGTGTTGATGTTAAAATCGTAGTCGCTGGCTCGCGATGCGATGGACTCCGCTACGCCGATAGGGTCTTCATCTTTAAATATTTGTCGACCAGCCCGACCGGTTTTCGGATCTTTTTGGCCGACAACCAGCAGTTCCCCTTGTTCGATCACAATAGCCCGGTCCTTGGCATTGAAATCAAAGTAGTCGCTGACAGCCAAGGTTATTACCTCACTGCTCCCTTCTAATTCAACCAACAGTTCGTTTATCGACGTCATCTAAACCAAGCTCCGCGTTCTTATTATTTTACTACTTCGTTTTTTGCGACGTTCAACGCTCATAGTTTTGGCCGAACGTTTATGCCACGTATCCACTGCGAAAACTCAGCTGCTGAGCAACCGCTAGCGTTAAGCGTTTCGGGCTGAACTGCGTCGACTCGCCTCCTACATTCACGACGATGGTGGCAAAATGCGCTCATAAGCATAAGCGGTCACTAGACTTATACCGAAATTGATCCGACCAGACCAGTGATAGGCTCATTCACCGTCCCGTCCGACAAGACCTTCGCCGTCCTCGCGGATGTAGACGCCCGCGGAGTTGAAACTGGCGGTAGATTTGAGCAAGCCGCCCTCGTGATGGCCCGTGACGGCCTACCATGGCCAACTGGCTTTACACCATCACTAACGCTGCTGAAATAAATTGCTTCATTGGATTCCTTCTTATTCTTGGTGCATTGTGTTTTTGTTGAAGGATTCGCGCGCGCTTACCCAGTGAACACACGAGGTCTAGCAGTTTTAATTCTGTTCCGCCGCTTGCGCAAGTGTGTTCACTGACTAGCAAACCTCAAGGGCACATTAACCATTTGGTCAGATGTGGGTGCCAGTGTGTTTTTGCGTGATCGCGTCGAAACATTCATGATGCCGGGGCAGAACGCTCTACCCGTCTGGAGGAATCACGAACGATGGCCGGTCTGACAAGAAGCAATTTACTGAAAGTTAAACGCTTTAAAGAGAATAAGGCGGACTTTGAACAACAAGCCGTTAGAGCATCTTGGTTCTATTTGGCCTGGGCAATTTTGATGCTGAGTGCTCTGCTGATGGAAGGCGGCATTCTCTCTCGAGCAATACTGGTTGTCTTGGCGCTGGCAGCCCTCGCTCCAACCATAAAACCCAGAGCCGTTAACCGGTTCGTGACGGTTATCGATCGCAACCACGACCTCTGGATGAAGCAAAATAAAATTGCCTATTACTCCAAAAAAAACGCAGCGTTTTTATACGACGATGGCAAAGACAGTGAGACCTATCGGTTCCACGATCCTGTCTGTGAAGAATGTTGGCAGGAGGAAGACGCGTTATTCAATTTGGATGAAAACCGCACGCTGTATGGAAGTGACGGTACCGCTGTTGGACGGCTCAAGCGTCAGCCCGTGCCCCAGCTGGATTTGATGGATTTCTACTGGAAGCGCATGAGCTTACGCACCGCTTTAACACTCTACGTATCTTTCGGGGATCGCGGCCGTAAAAATGCAGCCGCGGCAATTGGCGACTGAAATCTAATCTTGCTGCCGGTCACCAAGAGCTCGGCCCCACACTAAATCGGCCCTTACGCTCTTGCCGCTTTTTCTCGGCGATCGATGTTCATAGCAATAGACAGCAGCGTATTCTCGCTATCCGCTCGCTCGGCCAACCCATGCAGATTCGTCAAGCCGACTCGACTACCGTCGGCGAAAATCACTTTTATCTCCTGCTAGCGTTTGCTGCCTTACTCCAGTACCAGCAATACTCATAGCAGACCCAATGATTCAGCGGCCGACCGCCGCGCGACTCACGCTTTTGAAGCAGACGGCTGCAGAAGCGATCTAAGTTCGTTGCGCCATCAAGTTCCAATGTAGGATTCAGGCCCCAATTTCGAATGTTCGGAGCGCTAGTGCAGTAAGCGACACTGAGCAATCCCTAGGCGAGCCGCTTGCGGTCTTCGTGGACACCGGCATACGATACCGGGATCCATACAACGCGCGTCACTCGTCCGCCTGTCGGATGATCGAAGCCGGAATAAAGCCAGCCTACTGCGCCAAAATTTTAGGGCACTCGGTGCAAACTTTTTTGACGACTTACGCGCGATTTATCGACGCGGACGCGGAACAGGCCGCAATCTGGGCGACCATCGAGTAAACGCCGTGTGTCTCTCGACCACTGGTGAGATCACGACCGAAAAAACAGGCAGAGAAAAACGTTTTGGTTGGAATTATCTGAGAATGACAGTGCTCGCTTCGACTCAGCACGACTTTTGGTCTCTTCTTGGCCTATCACAACGGCGTTCTCAAAGACCTTCGAATCCAGATCTTTCGCATCCAACGTCCGTTTCATACCAGTCGCGATGAGCGTTTACAGTTCAAACAGTTTAGGCAGCCCTTTTTCTACCTTTCTGTGATCGCATCTCGTTGACCATCTATGGCTTAGTCTTTACCCAAACAGGAGACCCCCAGGCCATCTCTGTGACAGTGGCGTGCGAATCCGCTAGAGGCGTAAGCCCCAATCGCAGGCTGTCATAGGTTGTCCATCGACAGGTTGGGTTCTGCACCACGCGAGCGTAGTAACAAGCATCTTCAGCAGGGTCAAAGTCCGGGTCCGTCCATCGCGCTTTCAAGTCTGATGCGCCTGCGGTCTTGTCCCAGCTACAATCCGTCAGATCGACTGTTGCGCCATTGGGAGCGCACGTCGCTGTCGTTGGATTCAACGCTGAACTGCCACACGCTACATCGTAAACGGCCTCCCGCGACTCACCATTTTCGATCCAACCTTTGACAACCTGAACTCTCGCAAGCGGGGCGCTGATAGGGTCTTGCGTCGCCCACACGAACAGCGAAATTGCATTTTCTCCCGCACTGATCGCATTCAATCTTCCGCCCATCGGCGTACCGTGTTCGTAAGCAGCAGTGAGATCAGCCGTTTCAGTAATGTCTGCCGGCAGCTCAAAGCCTGCGAACATGCGCAGCACGATGCGCGTGCCGCTGGTGGCGTAGACCTCTTTGCGTTTCATGGCATCAAACAGCGCTTCGCGCGTGTTCTCCGGAGCCCAAACTGCGGCAAGGCCGCCTGGATTATTGTTCCGAATGCCGGTCACGTTGTCTGGCGACATACGGCGGGCAGCCGGCGAAGAAGCAAACGATGTAACACCTCTGTAGTCCCATTCTTCGGTATCGCCAGGATTCGAATTGTGGGTATCCGTGGAGCCAACCATGCCAAATTCCAGCGGGTT
>JAACDS010000312.1 GCA_009936895.1 Pseudomonadota bacterium | reverse complement strand
CGATTGCGATGGAAGAGGGCTTACGTTTTGCGATCCGTGAGGGTGGCCGAACGGTGGGAGCCGGCGTCGTCGCCAAGATCCTCGACTAAGTAATAGGGCGGCTTAATGGCCGCCTGACGAATGGGCCGAACCGCCTTTTTTGGCTGTTCGGCTTCGTCGTCTCTGGAAAAGCATTGTTTTTTGCCCCGGGGTGGGGCTGAAAAGAAGTGGAAGGCCAGTAGCTCAATTGGCAGAGCAGCGGATTCCAAATCCGCAGGTTGGGGGTTCGATTCCCTCCTGGCCTGCCACCTCAACAAAGAGGTGGTTTGAATACCGGTAGCGCGGAGCGCGCCGGCTGTGTGGAGAGAAAGCAGGAGTGAAGCCGCGACGAGCAGGCTTGATTCGCTGAAATGGCTAGTTGTCTTGGCGTTGGTGGCCGGCGGCATCTTTGGCAATAGCTTTTACGCTGATCAGCCGATCCTGTATCGGGTGATTGCATTGTTGTTGCTTGCGTTTGCTGCGGGCTGGGTGGCATCGCTCACGCAAAAAGGCGGTGAGTTTTTGACCCTGGTGAAGGGGTCGCGAACAGAGATCCGTAAAGTGGTGTGGCCAACACGGCAGGAAACGACGCAAACGACTCTCATTGTATTTGTATTTGTGATTATTACTGGCCTGATTTTGTGGGGCCTCGACAGCGTGCTGGGCTGGCTCGCTTCACTGATTCTGGGTTGAGGGCAGGAACATGGCTTTGAAGTGGTACGTGGTGCATGCCTACTCTCAATATGAGAAAAAGGTGGCGGCGGCGATACAGGAGCGCATCGAGCGCTTGGATATGCAGGATCGTTTCGGTGAGATTATTGTCCCGACCGAAGAAGTGATCGAGATGAAGGGCGGTCAGAAACGCAAGAGTGAGCGTAAGTTCTTCCCAGGTTATGTTTTGGTGCAAATGGATCTTGATGACGACACCTGGCACCTGGTTAAGGAAACGCCTCGTGTCTTGGGCTTCATCGGTGGAAAGGCGGACAAGCCATCACCCATTACTGATGCCGAAGCTAACACCATTTTGCAGCGGGTTGAGGCTGGGGTTGACCAACCCAAGCCCAAGACGGTTTTTGAACCGGGTGAAATGGTTCGCGTGATCGATGGGCCGTTCAACGACTTCAACGGTGTCGTTGAGGATGTGAATTATGAAAAGAGCCGCCTGAACGTGGCGGTGCTGATCTTCGGGCGCTCGACGCCCGTAGAACTGGAGTTTGGTCAGGTCGAGAAAGCCTGATCGGGTGGGGGGGAGTTAAGCCTCCTCCTTAAATTACGCCGCATAGCGGCGATAGTGGGGAGCTCGAGTGACTTGCCGTTAGCAAGCATCACAACAGCGATTGAACCCAGGAGAGAGCAACATGGCGAAGAAGATCGACGGCTATATCAAGCTGCAGATCCCGGCTGGGCAGGCGAACCCGTCCCCTCCGGTTGGCCCTGCATTGGGCCAAAAAGGCGTAAACCTCATGGAATTTTGCAAAGCCTTCAATGCTGATACACAGAGCATGGAGCCCGGCTTGCCCATTCCCGTGGTCATTACGGTATACAGCGACAAGTCTTTTACCTATATCAAGAAGACGCCGCCTGCATCAGTGCTATTGAAAAAGATCGCAGGCATCAAGAGCGGCTCTGGCACGCCCAATACTCATAAAGTAGGTAAGGTGACCCGCGCCCAGCTCGAAGAGGTGGCTACTCAAAAGTGGCCGGACCTCACGGCGTCAGACATGGATGCTGCCGTAAGAACTATTGCTGGCAGCGCGCGCTCAGCCGGTATTGAGACCGAGGGGGTGAACTAATGGCCAAGTTATCCAAACGCGTTCGCGCTTTCCGCGAAAAGGTCGATGCCAACCAAAGCTATCCTTTGGATGAAGCCGTAGCACTGCTCAAGGAGTTTGGCACAGTAAAGTTCAACGAGACGGTGGAAGTGGCGGTCAACCTTGGTATTGATGCTCGAAAATCAGACCAGGGTGTGCGTGGGGCAACCACGCTTCCTCATGGCACGGGTGCCGAGGTTCGCGTTGCCGTGTTTGCGCAAGGCGAGAGTGCGGAAAAGGCTAAGGCTCTGGGCGCTGACTTCATAGGCATGGAGGAGTTGGCCGAGCAAATCAAAGGCGGCATGATGGATTTTGATGTGGTGATTGCGGCCCCAGATGCTATGCGCGTCGTGGGGACCCTGGGGCAGATATTGGGCCCCCGAGGTCTCATGCCCAACCCCAAGACGGGTACGGTAACTCCCGATGTGGAAACGGCGGTTAAAAACGCCAAGGCCGGTCAGATGCGCTTCAGGACAGATAAGAACGGCATCATTCATGGTGGAATCGGCAAAGTGAACTTTGAGCCCGATGCGATAAAAGGCAACTTGATTGCTGTATTGGCCGATCTTAAGAAAGCCAAGCCCGCATCGGCGAAGGGTGTCTATGTGCGTAAGGTGACCTTGTCAACGACGATGGGTCCCGGCGTCACGATTGATCACAACGCGATCGATTTTTAATCACAGTTTACGAACCCCGGCTTGCGCCTGGGTTTAGAGGCTCCTGTTTTTTTTGGGGTCGGGCAAGGCGCGCAGCAGGCTTTGCCCACTTTGGAAGTCTTTGTAGGAACGTGTGGGAACTCCCCGCTGAACGCCAAAGGCTGTCAAAGACCGTAGGTGGCACTTGCGAAAGGGCCTTAATGACGGGTTTTAATCCGGTTGCCTACGCAGATGGTGAGG
>JAACDS010000311.1 GCA_009936895.1 Pseudomonadota bacterium | reverse complement strand
TTTGCAGACCGCCGTCCGAGGAGGACACAGTCGAATCGTTAGCACGGTCACCTTGTTCAATGAACTGATGGGGGAGCGCCCCGACTTGGTCGCTGCGCTTTTTGACCGCTTCAAGCTTGATAGCAGAGGCGAGCGGCCGAAGGGTGCCTTGCCTTATAGCGAACCGCTGCCATGTTGTTTCGATGGGGACATGCTGAGAACCTTTTATCACAGCGATTACATGCGTTCGGTCTCCCGGCACGCCGGCGTCACGGTGTCATCTGAGCAGCAACAAATTCTCGACTTCTACGACGGCCGAGGTGCGGACCCAGATCTCTACTTCGATATGTGGCTGGAGCCTGGTGATATTCAACTGCTGTCGAATCACACGGTTGCTCACGCTCGCACGGCCTATCAAGACAGTGCTGAACAACAGCGACATCTGTTGCGGCTTTGGCTTTCTCTCAGTCAGTCGAGTCGCTAGCCCAGACCGGCTCAGCGATCGACCTTGCTCGGGAAGAAAAATCCGGTGGCCAGGCAGAGGTGTGTGCTTCGAATCCAACGCGATCACCTGCGTATAAAGCTCGTAGAGCCTCTTCATAGCCTTGGAAATTTCCGCATAGGGTCTGGCAAAAGCGATAGGTAAGCTGTTGCTGGCGTTTACAAGCATCATCGGCTTGTTGTTTCGGATCTCGTCGGGCTTCATCGATCAGGCGGCGAAGTGTTGCTGATGCATTCTCCCCTTGCTGGGACAGCCACTGCCAATGTCTGGGCAGTAAGGTAATCTCCTTAGAACTCGGGGCGTTGTTGGCTGCGACGAGAGTCTGCGAACGAATTGGGTAGTGATTGGCCTTACGTTCAAGCAACGCCTCGTCGCCGCTGAGATCCAAGTCGATGATCTGGCAGGTGCTGTCCTGCAAAATCAGCGCAGACTGATCTGGGTGTGTTCGCAAGAAACGGTGCGCGGCCAGTGCCACGTCGGTCAGCTCGCCTTGGCCGATGCAGCTGGTTGGACCGTAGGCCGAGAACGTATCCTTTGTCGCGACGTCAGTTCTCACGCGCGTTCCTTAAGAGTGCCTCGAGATCGATCTTCCGCTGGGCCATCTTGGCTTGCTGTTCGGGGTCTGCCCACACGCGATGATTGCCTAGGGCGTAAGCCTCGCCGTTATCAAAATAAGCGAGGGCATTGAGCCGGTTGGCAACAAAATTGTTGCGGGTCGCCTTTACCTTCCCCGGAGCGCCGGCAACGATGGAATTGGCTGGAATGACCGTGTCTTCGGTGACGATGGTATGACCTGCAATGATGCAATTGTCTCCGATAACCGCCCGGTCCATGATCGTGGCATTGATACCGATCAGGCAATTGTCGCCAATGGTGGCGCCATGAATTGTGCAGTGGTGAGTGATGGAACAGTAGGCCCCAATGGTCGTGGGACAGTCTGCGATATGGATCATCGTAAAGTCTTGGATGTTCGTGAACGCACCAATGTCGATGTAGTCGGACTCGGCTCGCATGACCACCTTGGGCCATATGGAGACTCCCTCGTTTAGACGGATATCGCCATACAATTCGGCGCTATCGGCCTGCCAGACTGGGCCATTGGTGCCCGGCGCGTTACATTCTTGCATTATCCGTCTCTCCTCGGGTTCGCAGGCCCAGCTTAACGGTTTATTGGCAAAGGTTAAGCTTGAACGGTGACTGAGGGATCCCACCGCTCGGAGCGTCATAACTCAAATGGTTTTACTGTGGATCCCTTGGCAATTCGGCGCGACGTTTTTCACCGCGTCGCTGGCTCATCACAAAAGCCAGCAGAGGCAGGTAGACGGCAAAGGTAAACCAGTAGGGCAGGTCTGGCGAAATTTGATAGAAAAACCCACCCAGCAGTGGACCAATGGTGAACCCGAGAGGGCCGCAGGAACCCGCGATGCCCGCCATCGCCCCTTGTTCATGAGGCTGCACGGCTAAAGATGCACCAGCCATAAATGCAGGGCCGGCCAGTCCCATGGCGGCGCCCTGCAGCACCATTGCAAGCATCATCAGGGCTTGAGTTTCAGCCAGTGCTAGGCCAGCAAAGGCCACGGCGAGTATCGGCAGGGCGATGCGAAGCCATTGAAAGGGAGTCAGATTGATGCGCTGCATCAAACCGATTTGGCTGAGCAGTGACGCAGCCGCAGAGCACCCCATGGCTAGGCCAAAAGTTTGTGCAGTCTCCACCGCGGTCAGTCCGAGCACATCCTGAAAACGAAACGCCAAGGTTTGCTGCACTAGCGCCATGCCCATAAACATCAGTGCTCCGACAATAATGTAGGGCAGGATGCGCGGGTCGAAGTAGCTGAGCTTCTTCGGCGCCGGCGTGTTTTCTTGCAGGGCTTCGGGCCGTGCCTTGGGTATGTCGGGTAACAACACGATCACAAAGAGGGCCGTGGTTACTGCGATGCCTGAGGCTACCCATAATGGCGTGAGCAGGGTGATACCCGCGAGCAACCCTCCCAAGGCTGGTCCCAGAATACTGCCGAAGTTATTGGCTGCACCGACGGCTCCCATGCCCTTGGTGCGGGTCGCGATGGAGGTGATGTCCGCCATATAGGCGCTGCTTGAGGGCATGATCGCCGACATCACGCTGGCGTGCATGACACGAGTCAGCATCAGTAGCAGGTAGCCTGTGAGGGGTAGCAATCCCCCGCCCAGTGTGAGGTGAAATACCGAAGCAAAGAGTAGGTTGCCGCACGCGTAGCCGAACAAACCAATCACCATCACGCGCTTGCGTCCCCACCGATCACTCAGTCTGCCCCAGCGCGGGCTAGCTAAAAAGACGACTAAGGATGAGGCCGCGATAATGGAACTGATTTGCAGCTCGCTCATACCCACTTCTCGGCCCAAGGGGCCAAGAATTGCAAACAGCACGGTAAAGCCAAACCCGACGGCTATCAGGGCGAGCAGTAAGATCATTCGGGCATAACGGAATGCTTTGGGGCTCAGTGGCGATGCGGGGATCTCGGCGCTGTGAGGAGAGGTGTCAGGCACGTAAACTCTATGCTTGCGTAGGCGGAGCGGCATGTTAGCTCAAGCGCGCGGCCTTTGCTGCCAAAGCCTTTCTTTGATGGCGATAGCGATGGGCGACAGGGCAGGAGGATTGCGTAACAATTGGCCCCCGTTTAGCGAGATGCATAATAGCGATGAGCCAGCAGGATTCTAACGAGCAATTGTCGAGATCAGATCGCGTGGCGTCCTCGACTCGGGCCAGCGACAGAGCCAGTGCGCAGCGCAAGAAGTCCAATCGTATGCTGCGGACCATTTTTCTGGGCACCGTGGCTATGATCGGCGGAGTGTTCTGGCTGGGCGATCAATACGGTGTTGATCGAGCCGAAACCTTGAACCTGCTGGTGACCAGTGCCGGTTTCGTTGTGCTGTTGGCGCTGGCCGGCCTCGCGGGAGCAGGTTGTATCTGGCTAATCCGGCGGTTGTTCAGCAAAAACAAGTAGAGATTAATGCAGCGGTATGCCCGCCCGCGAACCTCGCGGCCAGTAGTATTGCTGAGCATTCAGAGAGAATAAAACGTGGGTTGCCTGACCCACGACGTTGCGTCTGGGAACAAAGCCAAATTTGCGAAAATCACCACTGTTGTCCCGATTGTCTCCGAGCACCAAATAGTGATTATCAGGCACGACGACATCATGAAAGGCGCCGCCGCCGCGTTGTGGCGTGATGCGGTATTGCAGGATATCTCGTTGCTCGCCGAGCAATCGCTCTTGGCGTCTCCGAGTGTGGCTGTAGTCGGGCAGTTGGAATGCAGGTCCTTTTTCAGCCGGCAGAGCTCGGTAGACAGCATTCTCCTCGTTGATCCGCAGAGAGTCACCGTCCCAACTTACCCTGTCTCCCGGCAAGCCGATGACGCGTTTCACGGTCAAAATATTGGTGTTGGGTGCGCGGAAGACGATGACTTGCGAACGTTTGGGGCTATCCCACTGCATAACCTCGATGTTGCAAAAAGGCGGTCGGAACCCGTAGGCCAATTTATCGACAATAATGCGATCGCCGGGAATGATCGTGGGCACCATGGATCGAGAGGGTACGTGATTCCAGTCAACGATGACCATTCTCAAGGCGATGATCATCGTAAGAAAAACGATCAGGCCACGCCATTCGCGCCAAAAAGCCGTCATGAACCCGTGCTTCAGCCGTTGGCTTTTTGCATGGCAGCAAGCTGCTCCGGGGTCGCCTCTGTTTGGTAAGTGTTTTTCCACTCGTCGTAGGTCATGCCGTAGACCGCTTGACGCGCATCGTCCAAGTCCAAACTCACGCCTTGGTCGTCGGCGCTGGCCTTGTACCACTTCGACAGGCAGTTGCGGCAGAAGCCGGCCAGAATCATCAGATCGATGTTTTGCACGTCCTTGCGTTCATCAAGGTGGGCAACCAGTCGTCGGAACGTGGCGGCTTCGAGTTCGGTTTGTTGGTTTGGCGTTAGCGTATTGTCGTTCACAGATAGTGTCCGGTTGGTTACTGGTTTCAAGCCGGGTGCCGAGTGAATATCCACTCGTTTTCCGTTGATAGCTTAGAATCGAAAGCATAGCCTTCAACATCAAAGTTCTTCAGCGCATCGGCTTTTTCGATTCGCTGGTCGATCATGTAGCGGGCCATTAAGCCCCTAGCTTTTTTTGCCGAAAACGACACAAAGCGATAGGCGTCGCGCCGCCACTCTTTGAAGTTAATGGTGACGATACGACCTTTGATGTTCTCTGGCTGCACGACTTTGTAATATTCGTTGGAGGCCAGATTGATCAGCACCTTGCTGCGCTGTTCGGCCAGAGCCGCGTTCAATGCGTCCGTTACCTTTCCGCCCCAAAATTGGTACAGGTCACCGCCCCGGGGATTCACCAGCTTGGTACCCATTTCCAGCCGGTAGGGATGTATCCGATCCAGTGGCCGCAGCAGTCCATGCAGGCCAGACAAGACACGCA
>JAACDS010000310.1 GCA_009936895.1 Pseudomonadota bacterium | reverse complement strand
GGGTTTTTGGTGAGCCAGATGTCGAGCCCACTGGTGATTACATGGTGGATGAAAAGAATCGACAGGTTGAATTGACCGAACTCGGCCACCAGAAAGTTGAAGACGCCCTGATTGGTTTGAATCTTTTGCAGCCGGGCGACAGTCTCTACTCGTCCGCCAATCTCGGCCTGCTTCATCATGTTCACGCCGCGCTAAAGGCCCACAAGCTTTACAAGCGTGACGATCAATACATGATTACTGCGGGTGAGGTGGTGATCGTTGATGAACATACCGGTCGTGCGATGCCGGGTCGCCGGTGGTCCGACGGTATACACCAAGCTGTGGAAGCGAAAGAGGGCCTGGCGATCCAAAACGAAAGCCAGACTCTCGCATCGACAACGTTCCAGAACTACTTCCGACTGTACAACAAGCTCTCAGGTATGACGGGTACAGCCGATACCGAAGCATTTGAATTCAAACAGATTTACGGGTTGGACGTTGTTGTGGTGCCCACGCATCGACCAATGGTTCGAGACGACCGAAATGATTTGATGTATCTGACACTGGCGGAAAAATACGACGCCATTGTGGAGGACATCGTCGCTTGCATAAAACGCGGTCAACCCGTACTGGTGGGTACCGCATCCATTGAAAGTTCCGAGTTACTTTCTGCAGAATTGAATCGTCGCAACATCAGCCACAACGTGCTCAACGCCAAGCAGCATGAGCGAGAGGCTGATGTGGTTGCCGACGCCGGTCGTCCTGGTACGGTGACCATCGCAACTAATATGGCGGGGCGAGGCACGGATATTGTGTTGGGTGGCAGCCTAGAAGCCGAACTGGCCAAAACTCCTGACGCGCCTGACTCAATCGTAACCAGTGTCACAGCAGACTGGCAGCGACGTCACGACGCGGTGCTCGAGGCGGGCGGGCTGCACATCATCGGCACCGAGCGTCACGAATCTCGACGCATTGATAATCAGCTTCGCGGCCGCTCGGGCAGGCAAGGTGATCCGGGTTCCAGTCGTTTTTATCTGTCCTTGGACGACAACCTGATGCGCATCTTCGTATCGGAGTCGATTCGCAACATGATGCATAAGCTGAATGCGGAAAGTGGTGAGGCGATCGAACACAAGATGATCAATCGATCCATCGAAAATGCTCAGCGCAAAGTAGAAGGTCATAACTTCGATATTCGAAAAAATTTGTTGGAATACGATGATGTGTCCAACGATCAACGTCAGGTGATTTATCAGCAGCGACGCGAATTGATGGATTCCCAAGACATTTCCGAAACCATCGAAGGCTTACGAGAAGAAGTGGTATACGACTTAGTGGCCCAGCACATTCCCCCACAGAGTTTGATCGAACAATGGGATATTGGCGGCCTCGAACTGTCATTGCAGAACGAATTTGCCAGCGTCCAGACCCTTGGACGCTGGTTGGAAGAAGATGAAGGCCTAGATGAAGAAGGCTTGGCTGCGCGAGTGCTCGCCCAGATTGAGGAAGAGTATGGGGCTAAGGAAGGCCGTTGGCGGGAGGCCGGCATCGACATGCGGTTGGTCGAAAAGCAGATCATGCTGCAAATACTGGATCAGCGATGGAAAGAGCATCTGGCGTCCATGGATCAGTTGCGACAAGGCATACACCTAAGGGCCTATGCGCAGAAGCAGCCGAAACAAGAAT
The DNA here is from genome assembly GCA_009936895.1 of Pseudomonadota bacterium. GTDB lineage: Bacteria > Pseudomonadota > Gammaproteobacteria > Pseudomonadales > Azotimanducaceae > UBA4421. Next base: position 5,288 of record JAACDS010000310.1, on the reverse strand, counting down.
TTAAGCGAGAGTCCTTCGAGCTCTTCCAGGATTTGCTGCAAAACATCAAGTTCGACGTCGTTCGTATGTTGTCGCGTATGCAAATTGAGAACCCGGAAGAAATTGAAGCCCAGGAACGACTGCGTCGCGCCGAAGCCGCACAAAAAATGAACTTCCAGCACAGCCAGGCGAGCGCTGCGAGCGATCAGGGACCGGCGCAACCCAAGGAGGCACCCAAGGCAGAAACCTTTGTGCGAGAGGAGCGTAAAGTGGGGCGTAACGAACCGTGCCCTTGTGGTTCGGGTAAAAAATACAAACAGTGCCACGGTCAGCTCTGACCGTGAATCGATGCCCAACCATCGACGACAGGAGGGGCGCCAGTGGCGGTGAACTTAGCCGAGCCTGAAGGCCTGATGCCAGTGCCCGGAGTGCGGTTGGCTGCGATACGTACGGGTATCAAAGATGCACCACGCGACGATCTCGCCTTGGCATTGTTTGATGAGGGCACGGTGATTGCGGGGGTGTATACGCAGTCTGCCTTCGCTGCACCACCTGTGGCTCTTGCCAAGGAACGCCTCACACCCCGCGCGTGGATCGTGAACAGCGGCAATGCGAACGCGGCGACAGGTCAGCCCGGGCGCGCCGACGCGATAGCCGTTTGTGATGCTGTGGCTCGGGAGCTAGGTCTGCAGGGCGATGATATTCAGCCATTTTCCACGGGTGTTATCGGTGAGCGTCTGGACGTTTCGAGAATCTGTGCCGCAATTCCGGCGCTGGTTAAGGACTTGAGTCCAGATCAGTGGTTAGGCTATGGCAAAGCCATCCTGACCACCGATACCGTGACGAAAGCGGTGAGCAAGCGAGTCAGTGTCGACGGAACCGACATCATCTTAACGGGTGTGGCCAAGGGCTCCGGTATGATTAAGCCCAACATGGCGACGATGTTGGGTTACATTGCGTGTAATGCCTCTGTGGCTCCTGACGTGCTGGAGCAGATGGTGCAGGAAGTAGCGGACGGGAGCTTCAACCGAATCACCGTGGACGGCGATACCTCAACCAATGACTGTTTCATGCTCGCTGCGACGGGCAAAAGCGAGATGGCGGCGATCACCAGCGTGACGGACGAGCGATATGTCATCCTCCAACAAGCCGTGCTGGAGGTTGCCCAGACCCTAGCCCAAGCGATTGTGCGGGACGGGGAGGGGGCAACGAAGTTTGTAACCATTACCGTGGCCGGTGGACACCATGCGCAAGAATGTCTTGAGGTTGCTTACACGGTAGCGGAATCGCCCTTGGTTAAAACGGCGCTGTTTGCGGGAGACGCAAACTGGGGCCGGTTCTGTATGGCGATAGGCAGAGCCCGAGTGGCCAAGTTGGCCCCAAATCGCGTCAGCCTGTGGCTCGATAAGGTGCAAGTGGCCTCTGGTGGCCTGATGGCCGATGACTATACCGAAGACGCCGGCGCCTCTGTGCTCGCTCAAGATGAGTTCCGAGGGATGATTGACCTCGGCCGTGGAGACGCTACCGAAACTGTGTGGACCACGGATCTATCCTACGAGTACGTGCGGATCAACGCCGAGTATCGAAGTTAGTTTTTCTGTCTTAGGCGGTTGAATCCGCTACAGATCGCGTTCGGGGTCGCTATCCTCGAAATCCGGTGCGGTTGCCGTAGGTATCCGATGATCTTCCGCTGCCCAGCTACCCAAGTCGATCAGCTTGCAGCGCTCAGAACAAAAGGGCCGGTTGGTGTTCGTAGCTGTCCATTTCACCCCTTGGTTGCAGGTCGGACAAATTACAATTCTTGCGGTGGTCATAGCGCTAAAAGTTCCTGATGGAGTGCATCGACTTGACGATAAAGGTGGATCAAATCGCCATCGTTGGTCAGTGTTCGGGACGCTTGGGCTAGCCGATCACTGCGTTTTAGCTGAGCGGCGACTATGGCTTCAACTTGGCTTCGCGAATTGTCGTCACGGGCCATGGTTCGAGAAATTTGTACGTCTTCAGAGACATCGACAACCACAATCTCGTCGCACCAGCGTGCCTGGCCGGATTCAAGTAGCAGAGGATTGACCAGCAAGCAGTATGGCGAGGTGCTCTCAGCGACCTGGTCTTGCAAGTAGTGACTGATCAACGGATGAAGCAGGCTCTGCAGCCACTTTCGTTCCTCGACCTTCGCGAACACAATGCTGCGTAGCGCTGGGCGGTCAAGCGTGCCGTTGGCCTGTAACAGCTGTTCGCCGAAGTGTTCGGTAATTTTTTGCAGTGCCGGCATCCCCGGTTCGACCACCGCACGACTTGCCAGATCCGCGTCGACAACGTCGATGCCCAATTCAGCGAACCGATCCGCAGCCGCGCTCTTACCGCTGCCAATACCACCTGTAAGACCGACAAGCATGAGTTATTCCCAAAGCGTCTAGAATAGCAAAGGCGCGGCCTTATTGTTCCTGAGCTAGGACTGAAACAGGTCCCCCATGGCGAAGATGGGGAGATACATGGCGAGAATCAAACCACCCACGACGAACCCAAGCAATACCATCAGCAACGGCTCGATCAACGGAAGCAGGTTGTTTACGGTACGGCGTAATTTTTCCTCATGAAACTCTGTGGCTTGCTGCAACATATGATCGAGCTTTCCGGACTCTTCACCCAGCCGGATCATTCGTTGCAGCGTTTTGGGGAAGCAGGGCTCGTCCGCCATGGCATCGTGAAGCCTGGTGCCGTTTTCCAGCTGAGAGACCAAATCGTTGACCGCGCGCCGAAACACTCCATTGCCACAGGCATCAGCGGCAAAGGGCAAGGCGTTGTTGATGGCGACCCCAGCACCGATGGTTGTGGCCAGAGTGCGGCACATACTGGCGGTATTTGCACACTGGCTTAGATTGCCAGCAACGGGGGCGCGTAAGACCAGTCCGTCCAGCGACAGGCGGACAAATGCCGAATAGCGATAACTCCAGAACCCCATCATGGCAGTGACCAAGGTGCCGAACAGCCACCATTTTCCCTGATGCTCTATCGTTTCAGACAATTGGATCACCCATTGAGTGATCTCCGGCAGTGACCGTTTTTGCTGGGCAAACATGGCGGCGAACTCTGGCATGACAAAGGCCAGTAGCATCCAGGTAGCGGCGGCTGCCGTGACCAGAATTAATCCAGGCTGCATGAACGCTTGCCGAATGTGCCGGCGAAAATGCTGGGCGCGCTCGTAGCTTTCAGCCAATGCCGTTAGTGCAGGCCCAAGCTCTCCCGCCGCCTCAACGGACCGTACCAAGGCTAAGTAACCGCCATCGAAAGTTTCCGAGTGCTTGGCCAAGGCATCGCCGAGATTCAAACCGTCGCCGAGGCTGGCTTTCACAGTGCGTAAAATCACCTGCAGGCGAGGCGCACTGTCCGCTTCCAGCGTGTCCAACGCGTCCATGACCGGGAAGCCCACGGTGAGCAGGCTGGCAAGTTGGCGGCTGAAAAAAGCCAGCTCTTTTTTGTTGATTCGAGCCGTGCCGCCGGGAGCCAGCCAGCGAACTTTCAGATCAGTATGCGAGCCGTGCTCGCTACCCTTCAGAACGATGTTACAGACACCACTTTGGGCCAACAGCTCGTTGGCGTGGTCATAGGACGACGCTAGGATCCTGCCGTGCTGGGGCAGCCCGAGGCCGTCGGTGCCGTGCCATCTGTACCAGCTATCGTCCCGATGGCGTTGAGGTTCGCGACTCACAGTGCGCCGGAAACCGATTCGGCGGGAACCACGCGATTCACTTCGTCTAGGCTGGTATCGCCAGCCTGATAGCATCCCAGTGCCATGTCGCGAAGGCCTAGCGTCTTCGCGTTGGCATGCCCCACACTGGGTAAGGCATCATCCAAGCCCTCCGGCTGACACAGTTCAAAAATACCGATACGGCCCCAGTAACCTTGCAGGCAATGCGCGCAGCCCGAGAGGTTGGCTTGATATCGGCTGCCCATCCCTTGGCGGGAATTCAAAGCGGAGGTCGTGGCTGCAGGTATTTTGCAATGATTGCAAAGCAGTCTGAGTAGCCGCTGGGCTAAAATGAGCGTGACTGATTCAGCAACATCCCGGTTGCTGAGGCCTAGCTGATTCAGACGCATGAGAGTTGCTGCGGCCGATTTCGTGTGCACGGTCGACAGCACCAAGTGACCGGTTTGAGCCGCCCGTATGGCCATGGAAGCGGTGTCGGCATCCCGAATCTCTCCAATCATCAGTACATCCGGATCTTGACGCAGCAGGGCGCGCAATGTTTCCGCAAATCCCAGTCCTATTTGGGGCTTGATGCCGATCTGATTGATACCAGCCAAGGGTATCTCGATAGGCTCTTCCGCGGTAGAAATGTTGCGGTGGGGCTCGTTTAGCTGTTGCAGGGCACTGTATAAGGTGAGTGTTTTGCCGCTCCCGGTGGGGCCGGTGACCAAAATCAAACCTTGGGGTTTTGACAAGGCGTTTAGAAAATAACGGCGCTGGGCGCCGGACAAACCTAGGTCGCCCAGGCCCAAGATACTGGCGTCGTTGGGTACCAGCCGCAAAACCAATTTTTCACCCCAAAGCGTTGGCAGGGAGCTGACTCGTAAATCAAGTGGCTGCCCATCGCCGTAGGCGGTAAAGCGGCCGTCTTGAGGCAGACGCCGTTCCGCAATATCCATGGCGGCCATGACCTTGATCCGAGCGCAGAGCCGGTGCGCGATATCGTCAGGTGGGCTGGGTACGTAGTGCAGTAAGCCATCTACCCGCAGACGAATCGTCAACCCGCGTTTTTGCGGTTCCAAGTGGATATCGGATGCTCGTCGCTTAACCGCTAATCCAAACAGGGCATCAACATAGGCCGCCACCGGCGCATCGTCGCTTGGACCGATGAGGCAGTTTGTAGGGGTGGTGTTGCCATGGCTTCGCTTCGTCGCGGTTCGTGAAGGTTGTTTAGACCACGATAGCGCGCTGAACGAGCATGGCGAGGCCGACCGGCTGATGCTGGTGTAAGGGGAGGCTCAGTGTGTGCGAGAAGAAGGGGGTGAAAATATTCGGTTTTGCGTGCAAAGCATGGGGCGATGACTGACATAGGACAGCGCCGGCTCGTATTTGAGTCCCGAACAGGCTGTGGGACAGTGGAGGGCATTCTGTTACTGACGAGGGGCGAAGGCTATGCAGGAAGTAGCTCAAAACAAGGGTCAAGGGCAAAGGCCACGAAAAACGAGTGCACGATCGGATTCTGAGGTTGTGCCAGTGCTGCGGGATAACATCCAGCGCCGAGTGTTTCAGCGAGGGTTTTCCCTGATCGAGCTTATGATCGTTATCGCCATCATCAGTGTGG
>JAACDS010000309.1 GCA_009936895.1 Pseudomonadota bacterium | reverse complement strand
TGGCTTATGCTTGTTTTGGCTTCATGTATCTGCTGGTACTAGGTTTTCTGACTACTCGGCTCGAAGACGACAGTGGGTGGACTTCTGCCAGTGCATCGTGGGCGTTTTCCTTGCTCGGCTTGTCCATGATTTTTGGTGGGCCGTTGTTCACCACCATGGCCCAGCGGCTTGGCGTGCGATTTGCGCTGGCCCTGGCTTTTGCTAGTTGGCCTGTTTTTTCATTGATTGTTCTGACGGGACTGGCGCTACCTGTTTGGCTTGCCTGCATCGGTATCGGAATTTTGTTCAGTGCATTGCCAAGTTTGATCACACTTTATGTGGTAGAAAATACGTCAGCCGAGGATTACGGCGCGAGTTTTGCTGGGGCAACCTTAGTGTTTGGTGTGGCTCAAATGATTTCACCACCTATCGGTGGTTGGATTGCTGATGCGGCTGGATCCTTTACTCTGGTGTTTTTGTTGTCTGCAGTAACCAGTGTTATCGGACTGGCGGCCACTCTTCGCTTGCCTCGACGAACCTAGTAGGCATACGTTTACACGGGACCAAAAGTCTAACGATAGTGAATGAACAGTTCTTGGGGGAAAAATGAAACCACTTGAAGGGATAACTGTACTGGAGTTTTCAACCATGATTACCGCCTCGTTTGCGGCCATGATGATGGCGGAGCAAGGGGCCAAGGTCATTAAGGTGGAGCCAATGAATGTTGGTGATCCGATGCGCTATATTGGGGCGAGTAAAGGCGGTATTTCTTCGCTCTTCGCCAACTGCAATCGTGGCAAGCACTCCAGTCGGGTCAACCTCAAGGAGTCAGAGGGTCAAGAACTGATTCGTGAGCTAATACCGCAGGTTGATATTTTCATTCACAACTTTCGCCCTGGGGTTATGGATAAGCTGAACTTGGGCAGTGAGGCGCTACGTAAGCTAAACCCGCGCCTGATTTATGCGGCGATTTCGGGTTTTGGCAAGGAGGGGCCTCTCGGCGGTGCGCCGGCCTACGATCCCATTATCCAAGCTCAAGCCGGACTTACCGCGGCCCAAGGTAAGAATGAGCCCAGTTTTTTCAGGACACTGATCTGCGACAAAATCACCGCTTACACGGCATGTCAGGCAGTGACATGCGCGCTATTCGTCAGGGAAAGAAGCGGAGCGGGGCAACACATCGATCTGTCCATGCTGGATTCCGGTTTGTTCTTTATTTTTCCTGACGGTTTTCAAAATCATACGCTGCTCGACCCAGACCACGAACCCGGTCCGTTGCTGATTGATCTGCTGTACGAACTTACCCTGACCAAGGATGGAGCGGTGACTATTTCTGCCGGGAATCAAGATATGCAGATGCGCTCATTGATTGCGGTGGGCATGGAACATTTGTTGGCGGATGAGCGCTTCAACAGCTTTGAAAAAATGGTGGCGAATTTAGAGGCCTTTAAGCAGGAAGTCGCGGGAGCCTACCTTCAGTTCACAACCGAAGAGGTGCTCGCCAAGCTCAAAGAGGCCGATGTTCCCTGCGCACGATGTTTGGATCGAGATGAGGTCTTAGCCCAAGAGCAGCTCGCGGCCAATGACACGCTGGAAGTGATCGATCATCCGATTATGGGTCAGATGCGAGTGGTGAAATCTCCTGCACGCTTTGGCGGCGAACGGCTCACGCCCTCGAGGCCAAGTCCAGATCACGGCGAGCACACGCAGGAAGTGTTGGCAAGCTTTGCGGTATCTCAGGCCCGCATCGCAGCAATGACCGAACAGGGCATTGTCGCCTGATCGATGACACCTTATCGCTCTCTTAGCCAGGCCATCGCGATACCGCTGGGCAGCATGATGATGATGAGGGCGATAAACGCGTAGCTGTAGCTACCGTACAGGTCGTATACCCAACCGGCACCGATGGGGCTGATGGCTCCGGCCATAATGGTCAGCATGCCAAATCCCATGACGCGGCCAAAGGAGGCGACACCAAATCGGTAGCTGTACATCAAGCCCATCAACGGCAGTATGCCGCCGCCGGAAATCCCGGTGGCAAACGTGGCGATCACCAGAACCTCTAGGCTTTGTGCGTTCATGATCAGCAGAACGGCAATAACGGTCGCTGCATTGGCGACCCAGTAAAGTTTTCGGTGATCGACTCGATCGCCCATGATACCAAAAAAAAGTTTTCCCAAGACCATGGAGACAGACGTCAGCGCAATAAGCCCGGCCGTAACGTCGCCGTCTAAACCGATGTCCTGCACGATGATGCCCAAATTAAACTGCAGTGTGCCGAAGGCCATACTCAGTGGGGCCAGACCGCAAAAGGGAATCCAGAACAGGGATGTGGTCAGAATTTCTTTGGTCGTCCAGACCCGCTGGTCAATGTGATCCGTAGCCCGCTCATCGGTTACCGTAGCAGGCGATCGTCTGAGTATTAGCAGTGTCAGAGGCAATACCACTGCAACAGCCAATATCAGCAGGTTGTTCAAGGTGCCTCGCCAGCCCACATGCAAAAGCCAAGCGGAAACGAAGATAGGCAGAATGATGCCGCCGACATTGGTGCCAATTGCCGATACGCCCAGAGCGAAGCCGCGGTTGTCAGTAAACCATCTGCTCACCAGTGTCTGGCTTGCCAAAGTACCCATAAGCGTCATTGCCACCGGCAGCAGTGTGGCGTAAATCAGCCAGAGCTGCCAAAGAGCCGTTACCTGTTGAGCGAGGGCGAGTGCTAACACCATGGAGGCGAGGCCAGTGAGTATGACCCACCGCAGCGGAAAGGTGTCGAGTGCTCGTCCGGCGAGCGGGCCTAGAATGCCGGCACCAATCTGCAGCAGCGCAATAGTAAGCATCAGATCGCGCCGACTGGAACCAAATTCATCTAGCCACGGCAGCGTAAACAAAGCAAAACAGTAGATGATCGTCCCGACACTAATGGCCTGCAACACCACGCCGTAGAGCAGGACGATCCAGCGGTAGTAATAGTCAGAGATCAGGGGGGCACCTGAGGGTGAGGTTTTCGTTAGGGTCATTGATACAGCTTTGATCGATTGGGTAATACGGACAGTCGTCAATCCTACGCTGTCGCATTTATTAAGGCTCCTTTACATCGGGCCCGTCTCTAGGTAGCGGCCGTCTTGGTTGGCATGTGGCGAAAATTCCGGATACTGGAGGCTGTCGCACGTTGCCATAGGGAGAGTGATATGGATTTGGTTGCCGATATTGAAGCCATGCAGGCGGAACTTGCCGGATGGCGCAGGGACCTGCACGCTCACCCCGAGCTGGGATTTGAGGAGAATCGCACCGCAGATTGTGTTGCAGCAAAGCTCGAGGCTTTTGGTGTGCAGGTGCATCGAGGAATCGGCCAGACCGGCTTAGTTGGTGTGCTGCGTGAGGGTAATACTACCCGATCGATTGGTCTGCGCGCTGACATGGACGCGCTGCCGATTTTAGAGCAGAACACCTTTGATCACCGTTCTACCCAACAAGGCACTATGCACGCCTGTGGTCACGATGGTCATACCGTCATGCTGCTGGCTGCCGCAAAGTATCTGGCCGCCACGCGTGATTTTCAGGGTCAGGTGAACTTCATTTTTCAGCCTGCGGAAGAAGGTTTGGGGGGTGCTAAGGCGATGATAGCTGATGGTCTGTTTGAGGATTTTCCCTCCGACCGTATCTACGCCATGCACAATGGTCCAGGGCTGCCTCTTGGTAGGTTCGCCGCCGTGCCGGGGGTGAGAACTGCGGCAGGGGCGTTTTTTGATATCGATATTCAAGGCAAGGGCGGTCATGGGGCCTTCCCGCACTTGGCCATCGACCCTATC
>JAACDS010000308.1 GCA_009936895.1 Pseudomonadota bacterium | reverse complement strand
GGATGATCTTCCGGCATGACGCCACGACCATCCACAGTTGTCAGGACAGGAATCTGCAGCTGCTCCGCAAGCGCCTGCACCTCGGCATGGGCACCGGCTGCAATGGCTCCGCCACCCACCAGCAGAATGCGACGACGGGCTTGAGACAACGCGTCAACCACATGATCCAAGCCTGTTTCATCCGGCACAAACTGGGCGTTATTCGGCAGCGTCAGCGTGATCGGCTGATTGCTGGCGTACTGAATGTCGATGGGAATCTCTAATGCGCCTGGCGCGCCTCGTCCGGTATACATATCGTTAAGCACGATCTGCAGGGCCGACCCCAATTGCGACGGCGAACGCGGGCTTTCAACCCGACGACATACCGATGCGAGCATGGGCACCTGCTTTTCTGCCTCATGCACGTAGGCCAGGCCCTTGCCATAGAAGGCCGTCTCAGCCTGACCGGTGATCACCAAGACACGGGAGGAGCCGTACTGAGCTTCGTACAGTCCGGTGACGGTATTGGAGGTACCCGGCCCGGTTGAGGCAATCATCACGCCCAGCTTTCCGCTGGCCCGCGCGTAGCCGTCTGCCGCGTGGGTGCCGGCTTGCTCATGGCGAACGTCAATAATCTGGGTTTTGCCCAATCGGTTAATGGCATCCAAAATTGGCATGTTGTGAATGCTTACAATGGCGAAGACATGCTCCACCTCCATCTGTGCCAAGGCGTCGGCGATTAGGTCCGCGCCACTGAAGTCTTCCATCAGAATCTCCTTAATTGAGCTCTCCAAAATACCTTTACGGCAGAACTACCGTGATGCCAATTCGTTATAACATTAGGCCCGCCCAGACCGGGTCACGCTTCGGATACGCTGACTTCACCGCGCGCCGCTGATCACTCGCCAGATTCGTTCAGATGTCATCGGCATATCTAGCGCTGTAACACCCAGATGCTTGAGCGCATCGATCGCTGCGATCACCACTGCTGACGGCGCAGCACAGGCGCCGCCTTCGCCGATGCCCTTAACCCCCAGTTCGTTGTTGGGATCCAACACTTCGTGAAAGCTGACGTCCATATCAGTGATATGCGTCGCGCGAGGCATGGCATAGTCCATCAAACTGCCGCTGAGTAACTGGCCTTCATCGTCGTAGATCGCGTTCTCCAGCAACGCCTGCCCGATGCCCATGGCCACCCCGCCATGCACTTGACCCGCGGCGAGCAGCGGATTGATCACACGCCCGCAGTCATCCACGGCGGTGTAACGAACCACGTCCACCACACCTGTCTCCGGGTCGATTTCCACTTCCGCGATGTGCGCGCCGTTTGGAAAGGTAAAGCCACCACCGCGGTTGTAGCGCAGAGTCTTCGCCAGCTTGCGGCCACCAAATTGTGGCTGCTGAGACGCTTCGGCTACTTGCTGGAGAGAAACCTGGGCGTCAGTGGTCGGGGCGGTAAACAAACCGTCGGAGTAATCTACCTGTTCAACCGCAGTTTGAATCATTTCTGCGGCGATGGTTTTGGCCTCATCCACCAAGGCCAATCCAGCACGTTTCACTGCGACGCCGCCCATTTGAGATGAGCGCGACCCACCCGTGCCGCCACCAAAGGCGACGACTTCGGTGTCGCCTTGGACAATGTTGATGTCTTCAAAATCAACACCAAGGGTGTCGCTGAGAATTTGCGCATAGGTTGTTCGGTGGCCTTGGCCGTGGGAGAAGGTCCCCACCACCACGTCGATGCGACCGTCCTCGCCAACGCTGATCGCGGCTTCTTCTTCCGGGCCTCCGCCACTGGATTCCACATAAAAGCCAATACCGCGACCCCGCAGCAAGCCCTTGGCAGCACTAGCGTCTGCGCGCTTGGCAAAACCCGCCCAATCGCTGCGCTGCAAAGCCATATCCAGTGTGGCGCTGAATTCCCCGCTGCTGACCGTGACGCCAGAGGGCAATTGATACGGCATATCAGACGGCGCAATAAAATTGCGTTTGCGCAGCCCTATGGCGTCCATGTTCATCTGCTGGGCAGCTGCGTCAAACAGACGCTCCATGGCATAACACGCTTCAGGCCGACCGGCACCGCGATAGGCGCCAACAGGCATGGTATTCGTAAACACGCATCGTACTGACTGATGCAGACTGGGAATTCGGTACACCGAACCTACAATACGGCCACCGGCCATGGTAGGCACAAAGGGCCCGGCGTTGGAGCAATAGGCCCCGAGGTTTGCCGTGGTTTCTACCCGCACACCTAAAATATTTCCTTGAGCGTCGAAACTGCCCGTCACTTCCGTGAGGTTGTCGCGGCCGTGATTATCGCTGAGAAACATTTCCGAGCGATCGCCGGTGTATTTTATCGGGCGACCTAGAGCCATGGCAGCAAAGGCCGCCACGCAGACTTCAGAATGCACTTCGCCTCGCACCCCAAAACCGCCCCCGGTATCCGGCGAAACCACTCGAATCAGAGCCGATGGCATGGAAAAAATACTGGCCAAAACAGCGCGTTGACCCAAAGCACCTTGGCTTGGATTGTAGAGAGTAAAACCGTTTTCTGTCGGTTCCACCAGCGTGGCACGAGGCTCCAGCGGACTGGGCACGACCCGATTGTTGATTAATTTAACACTGACCACTTGCGCCGCCGACGCCAGCGACTGGTCCACATCCGCCGCAGAGCCTTGTTCAAAATGCACGCACAGATTATCCGGCTGCCCTTCGTGCATGGGCTGGGTGTCTGGGTCCAGCGCCTTGGCGGGATCGCTGCAAGCAGGCAAATCGGCGACGCTGAGCTCAATGGCTTCGACAGCACCCAGAGCTTGTTCCGGCGTCTGAGCGATAACCGCTGCTATAGCCTGACCCACAAAGAGAACATTGCGTTCGGCTAAAATCGGTCGACGCGGAATGAAGGCCGGTTCACCGCGGGCGTTCTTGAGCACCGCACGACAGGGAAGGCCACCGAGTTCCTGTAAGTCTTCCGCCGTATAAATCGCCTCAACTCCAGGCCGACTGAGCGCCGCGCTGATATCGAGTTCGGTAATGCGCCCGTGGGCATAGGGCGACCGGAGAATCCGGATATATAGCTGGTTTGGTCGATTGATGTCGTCGGTGTATTGACCGCCACCGGTAACCAAACGAGGGTCTTCACTGCGCGGCACGCTCTGGCCAATACCAAACTTCACAACTAACTACTCTCCACCGCTGAGATGCGGCAAAGACGCCACATCATGATATTTTCTAGGGCAAACTAAGACGCGACTTCGGCAACTACCGGGTTGCTCAAAGTGCCAATGGGCTTGACTTCTACTTCGATCAAATCGCCTTCATCCATAAAAACAGGCGGCTTACGGGCGGCCCCTACACCACCCGGTGTGCCGGTCACCAGCACGTCGCCGGGCTTTAGCTCCACAAAAGTGGAACAGTATTCCAGAATCTCAGCAAATCCATGTACGAGCAGATCTGAGGTCGCGTTTTGCATCACCGTGCCATTAAGACGGGTGGTGATCTCCATGGCATCCAGATCTCCAATCTCATCCATGGTCATCATCCACGGCCCGAAACCTCCGGTGTTGGCGAAATTTTTGCCCGGTGTGAATTGACTGGTCTGACGCTGATAATCGCGCACGCTGCCGTCGTTATAAATAGAAAACCCTGCAACATGAGACATGGCGTCGGCGGGCTTAATACGCCGGCCTGCCTTACCAATGATCAGCGCAATCTCGCCTTCAAAATCTAAAGACGTCGATTCTAGCGGTCGGATCATGGGCGCGTTATGGCCCATTTGTGCATCGGCAAACCGCACAAAAATCGTTGGATAGCCTTCGCCACCACGACCGGTTTCTTCTTGGTGAGCCTTATAGTTCAAACCCACACACATGATTTTCGAGGGATCTGTAATGGTGGGCAGATAATCAATATCTGCCAGTGACACATCGGCTTGATCGCCGCAGCTGCTGGTCAGATGCG
>JAACDS010000307.1 GCA_009936895.1 Pseudomonadota bacterium | reverse complement strand
GGGCCAAGAATAGTCTCGAACAATCCCGTATTGGCGTCAAAGCAGGCCGCGTAGAGGATCGTATCTTCCATGCCCAAAAAGTGACTGACACGCCCTTCGAGCGTTTTGTGAATCCCCTGTGTGCCACAAATAAAACGTACCGACGCGGCACCAAAGCCCCATTCCTGCAAGCTATCGCTAGCCGCCTGCTTCACGTCGGCATTGTTGGCCAGACCAAGATAATTATTCGCACACATATTGACGACATTGGCACCGTCTTCGAGGGTAATGTCATTTTTCTGCTCAGAAACGATCACACGCTCGGTCTTCCACAGTCCGGCCGCCTTGATCTCTGCTATCTCGTCAACATAACTCTGCTTAGATACTTGGTAACTCATGTCAGTCCTTCCAATCGAGGATGACTTTGCCAGATTGCCCAGAGCGCATGATGTCAAAGCCCTGCTGAAAATCGGTGTAGTGGAATCGATGGGTAATCACGCGCTCCACCGGCAACCCACTCTGCACCATCATCACCATTTTGTACCAGGTCTCGTACATCTCACGGCCGTAAATACCCTTGATGTTGAGGCCTTTGAAAACAACGTCAGTCCAGGAAATACCGGTGTCATCGGGCATCAAACCCAGCATGGCAATGCTGCCGCCATTAATCATTTTACTCAGCACATCGCGAAATGCGCTGGGCGAACCCGACATCTCCAGACACACATCAAATCCTTCCAGTATCCCCAGACTCTCCATGAAGTTACGGGTAATTCCCTGTTTGGCGACGTTGATGGGCTGCACCTTGGGTACGATACGCTTGGCGAGATCCAGGCGATATTCGTTGACGTCGGTGAGGATTACGTTACGCGCACCACAGTGGCCCGCCACCATCGCCGCCATGATTCCGATCGGACCCGCCCCGGTAATAATGACATCCTCTCCGACCATGTTAAAAGAGAGCGCGGTATGAACAGCATTGCCGTAAGGATCAAAAATACTCAAAAGATCTGTGGGGATGTAAACATTGGGTCGAAATACGTTTGTGGCAGGAATCACAACATACTCTGCAAATGCTCCGTCACGATTGACGCCCACACCCTGAGTATTGGGGCACAAATGCAAGCGTCCCGCCAAGCAATTACGACAACGGCCGCAAACAACATGGCCTTCGCCCGAGACAATATCGCCCACCTGCAACCCCGTTACGTTGGCGCCAAGCTCGACAATTTCGCCCGCATATTCGTGCCCCGCCACCATCGGCACCGGGATGGTCTTTTGTGCCCATTGGTCCCAGTTATAGATATGAACGTCGGTCCCGCAGATCGCAGTTTTATGGATCTTGATCAGGACTTCATTGCCACCCACCTCGGGAATGGGTACATCCTCCAGCCAGAGGCCCTCCTGCGCATACTTTTTAACTAACGCTTTCATGGCACAAGCCATCCAATATCAGTAGTTTGTTGGCCTTTTTATGCATTTTCGCGGCATTTGGATGCCTATACTCAAAATTTTTCTTGTGCACTCCAATACACAGGGGACCGGTCAGCCGCCGCTTATTAATGGCTCTCAGTGGAAAACGGCCTGTATTCCAAAGGCGCCGGCGAGTCTGCATTTCCAACTACAGGTCGCATGGTCAGCTCGTGCTAGCGAATGTCGCTGCCTAGGTTGTAACGAACAAGCGGCCCCTATTTTGCCCCACACTAGCCGCGCTCCGATCGAGGTGCATAGGTGCAACTCGCCTGCATCCAGCGGAGATTGATGCCAAGTCGTTTCGCAGTGGGCTCGGCCCAAGCATAAGAAACCGCGCGCGTCTCTTCGGGGCGATGCGCGTATAAGACAAGCGAAGGGCGATTGGTACCATATGGCCAGCTGACGTTACGCATTTTGATCCCGATCTGTTGCGGATCCTTTTCATCAGTGCTGAGCCAGATCATGCCACCCTGATCATATATTTCGAGACCACGGCGAAAAGTCCATTCTCCATCCCGCTGCATTGCCGTCATCCAGCACTCGAATCTGCGCGCCTTGAGGCTCTTGTGGGGCACTCCTGCTGGGTGCCCAGTCAACAGACGACCCGCCGCATCGTGCGTACGCTCCGCCATCCAAAGCGCCTTCTCAGTTAAGAGCAAGTCATCGTTTACGGTGATGCGCTGGTCACTTTCCTCAGACACATAAGTGCAGGCATCAGGCTGCAGATAGCCGACGAATTGATTCGCCTGACGGTGCCAAATAATATCGCAACCGGGCGCCACGGTCGTCTGATCCGGCGTCAGCGCCTCAAGTAGCGTGGGATTATCGTGAGCATCGGTGAGTGCCGTTGGGTCATTGGGAGTATGAATGATCAGCCGGATCGCATTTTGGGCGTAGTCGGGACGAAATGAATAAATCTGTTGCCGATAAATGTGGTCAGAGTCATCGTTCAGATGCTGCTGCACATAAAAAACGTGCTCGCCAAAGGCCTTTAAATCAACCGGCTCGAAAACAGAGTGAACGCGTTGATGACGAAGCGCTTCATCAACCCCCTGCTCCTCTTCAAAGTAGACCTGCTCCTGATTGTCGTATACGCCGGGCAACCACGCCATCATGGTCTGGAAGTCCTTATCCAGAATAGCGGCATCATCGGCGCGAGCATTCAGTGCGATGGCGCAGAGCATAGTCCATAGAAATCGCTTCATGATGTTCCCTCCCATCGCGGGGCGAGCACCCACGGCATG
>JAACDS010000306.1 GCA_009936895.1 Pseudomonadota bacterium | reverse complement strand
GACTCGGGCAGTCGAAAGGTTGTTTCGAGGTAGCGGTGATTGACGGTCTTCAGTTCCCATACCAGATGGTAATTCGACGTTTTGCTTTCGGTTCTGGCAAAGCCCGTCATGCTGTACATCGTGCTCATATCGTCGTGTCTTAGCTGGGAAAACCTGAGTCTAACGCATCTCGTCGGCGGACGATGATAGCGAGCCGTACAAATTTGTATTGTGTCGGTCTCAGAACTTCCTTACCGTGCCATCGATCTGTAACCAAGTGACCCTATCAGGAGACTTTATGCGACCCAGTGGACGAGCCAATGACGAGCTTAGAAACATCCGTTTTACCCGACAGTTTACCAAACACGCCGCTGGCTCTGTGCTAGTGGAATTTGGCGATACCAAGGTCATCTGTACCGCGTCGGTTGAAAATTCCGTGCCGGGTTTTTTGCGGGGTCGAGGTGAGGGCTGGGTAACCGCGGAATATGGCATGTTGCCTGGTGCCACGAATACGCGCAACGATCGGGAAGCGGCCCGCGGCAAGCAAAATGGGCGTACGGTTGAAATTCAGCGTCTGATCGGGCGCTCGCTGCGGGCCATGGTCGACATGAAGAAGCTGGGTGAACGTACGATTCGCATCGACTGTGATGTGATTCAGGCCGATGGAGGTACGAGAACCGCGTCGATTACCGGCGGGGCACTGGCCTTGGCGGATGCCATACGCAGTATTCCAGCAGAGGATGCGTTGGTGGGTTTCGTTTCCTCCGTCAGCGTGGGTATCTATCGTGGCACCCCGGTGCTCGATTTGGATTATGCGGAAGACTCCAATGCTGAAACCGATATGAACGTGGTTCGCTTAGGCGATGGGTTCATAGAGCTGCAGGGCACAGGGGAAGCTGCGCCTTTCACGAAATCCGAACTCGCTGAACTGATCGACTTAGCGGAAAAAGGCACCGAACACTTGCTGGAGCTTCAGCAGGCGGCACTGAACTGAGGTAGGACGCCGTGACAGATAAACGACAATTCATTGATTTTTTGGTGCAACAAAATGTCCTGAAATTTGGGCGTTTCACCTTGAACTCAGGACGCATCAGTCCCTACTTTTTCAACCTGGGTTCCGTTGCCAGTGGGGGAGCCTACGCAGAGCTTGGCTCGGCCTATGCCGAAGCAGTATTGCAATCCGGGGCGGAATTCGATTTGCTTTTTGGCCCCGCGTACAAGGGCATACCCATCGCGGTTGCCACGGCAATGGCATTGGCCGAGCGCGGGGTGGATGTTGGTGTTGCTTACAATCGCAAGGAAGCAAAGGACCACGGAGAAGGTGGTCTGTTGGTTGGCGCACCGGTCAGCGGTCGAGTACTGATGCTCGACGACGTGTTGACGTCAGGCAAGGCCATTCGCGGCGCTGCGAACCTGATTCGATCAGAAGGTGCTGAGATCGCCGGTGTCGTCATCGCGATGGATCGCGCGGAAGTAATGGCGGGCTCTGACGATACCGCGGTATCTGATTTGCGCAGCGAGTTAGGCGCGCCGGTGATCAGTATCGCTCATGTTTCAGACGTGCTGGCCTATCTTGACCAAGCGCCTGCCCAATCCGAGGCATTGAGTGCCATGCGGTCCTACGTTGATCAGTACTGCGCTCTCTAGGATGGAGACTTAGCGTCCAAAAACGCCGCGTCGAATGACGAACCAATGAGCGTCCCAATCCGCCGTTGGATTCTGCTTAAAGTCACTGCGGACAAATTGTGCGATTTGACCTTCAGTTAAGGTCATCAGCACCCTAGCCAGTACGGCGGGCTGATTGCCCGGCAACGGGTCGGTCTGCAGGCTCAAATCTCGCAGTATTTGCCGCAGTTGGGTTTCGATTCGATCCATCAACTGCCGCATTCGTGCGCGCAGCCGATCGGTCTCTCCTTGCAGTGCATCGCCAATAAAGAGTCTGGCGAAGCCTGGGTTGCGTTCGACAAAGGTGAGCACCAGCAGCACGATGTCATGGCACTTGGCTTCATGATCCTGGGGTTCTTTGGCGATGGCAGCCATGCGTGAAAACAGGGTTTCCTCGATGAACTCGATCAAGCCCTCGATCATTTTGGCCTTGCTGGGAAAGTGCCGGTACAGGGCAGCTTCAGATAGGCCCACTTCTTTTGCGAGCTTGGCGGTGGTGATTTTGCCGCCGGGGTTGTCTTCCAGCATATGCGCTAGAGCCTGCAAAATTTCGGGTTTGCGACTGGTTCTAGGCATGGTCTACCTGCTGATTCAGAATCTGGGTGCCCACACCGGAATCGGTGAAGACCTCCAGCAGCAGTGCGTGTGGTACGCGGCCGTCCACGATGGTTACGCTGTCGACCCCGCCGGTAACCGCGTCTAAGGCGCAGTCGACCTTGGGCAACATCCCTTCGCTGATGGTGCCGTCGGCAATCAGCGCCTCGACCTCGGCTTTTTCCAGCGACGAGATAGTCTCTTTTTCTGCGTTCAAAATGCCCGGCGTATTGGTCAGCAGCACCAGTTTTTCTGCGCCAAGTGCCTGAGCCACTGCTCCGGCGACAATGTCAGCATTGATGTTGAACGACTCGCCGTTTTTGCCCACTCCGACCGGCGCGATGACAGGAATGAATTCAGACCGCACCAAGGTATTGAGCACATCGACCTGAACATTGGTAATGCTGCCCACATGACCTATATCGATGATCTCTGGGGCGCTGGCACCAGCATCGTTCGACGCGCTGGTCATGGGCATTTTTTCAGCTTGAATCAGGTTCCCGTCCTTACCGGTCACGCCGACTGCTCGGCCACCGTGGGTGTTAATCAGCGAAACGATCTCAGGATTGACCAGCCCCCCG
>JAACDS010000305.1 GCA_009936895.1 Pseudomonadota bacterium | reverse complement strand
TTAGCGTCTGAAAAATATTTCTAACCAATAACTAGTCGGGGTTACTCCAAACATGGATCGTCACTTGTTTGCTAAAAAACGCGTATCTCTCGCAGTTTCTGTCGCGCTGGGCGCGGTTGCTGCTGCACCAGTCGCTGCGCAGCAAAGCGAAAACGCTAATGATCAGGTAATGGAAGAAGTCGTAGTCACAGGTATTCGTTCGAGCCTTAAGCGCGCGATGGACACCAAGAGAGACGCAACAGGTGTCGTGGACGCGATCACCGCTGAGGACATCGGTGACTTCCCCGATACCAACCTCGCAGAAGCACTGCAGCGAATTACCGGTGTCGCTATCGACCGGGATCGCGGTGAAGGTGCTCGCGTTACGGTTCGTGGCTTTGGCGCTGATTTTAATCTGGTGACACTGAATGGTCGCCAGATGCCAACGCATAGCGGTTATGGCCGATCCTTTGACTTCGGTGATATTGCATCGGAGAGTGTCGCTGGAGTTGAAGTCTATAAAACCGCAGACGCAAGCGTTCCTACTGGCGGCATCGGCGCCACTATAGACGTGCTGACCGCGAAACCGCTTGATAACCCCGGCCTAACTGCGTCTCTAAGCGCCAAGGGAGTCAAGGATCAAAGCTCCTTTACTGGTGACGAATGGACGCCAGAAGTGTCTTTCCTACTGGCCAGTACTTTTATGGACGACACGGTCGGCATCTCAATAACCGGCAGCTTTCAAGAACGACAGTCAGGGCAAGCTTCTGCATCGAATAATGAGTGGAAAGAATATCGTGGTGACATCGATGCTGATGGAACCTTCACACCCAGTCTAACTGGTGGAGACATCAAATCCACGCCACAGAACCTCGGGTACAGTCTGGATGAGTGGGATAGAGAACGCATTAACGGTCAGGTAACATTGCAGTGGCGGCCAATTGAAACACTTACTGCCACCCTTGATTACACATACGCCGAGTTAGATCTGAGACATACTGCGAACACCCTTGGGGTTTGGTTTGCTTCCGGATCGGGTTCCGGCGATAGTGTGCTCATCGATGAAGACGGCGTGAATAGTCCATTGGTTTACACCGAGACATTCACCGAACCCGATCTAAGCATGGGGTCGTTCCTTGACGCATCAATTAACGAGCGCAAGTCCACAGGAATAAATATCGTGTGGGATCCAACGGATCGATTGAGTCTTGAGTTGGATTACCACGACAGCTCCGCCACCAGAGATCCTAACAGTGAGTTTGGAAGTAACGCCCAAGTCGCAATGTCAATTTTCGGTCGGCAGCTGACATCGGTAAACTACACTAATGAATTGCCAGTTCTCACGCTGGGAATGGCGGAGCCCATATCACCCGACGACCTACAGATCGCGGGCTCGGTGTTTGGTAACAGTTGGGCGGATATGAGCATTGAGCAGACCCAGTTTGACGGCTCGTTCGAGCTGACAGACACGTTGGTCGTGGATTTCGGCGCTTCGCAAACACAAGTGGATAATTATTCCGCTGGTTCGAATGTTCAGCGTAACACCTGGAGTCAAAGTCAGACATCAGCATTTGGAAGCGTGGCTGATCTAGTCGTTCCTGCATCTTTAGCTGGTGTGTATTCTGAGTTAAGTGGTGGTTCAGACGTCAATCAGAACTTCTTTATGGCTGATATGGCGTCGCTAGTAGAGAGAGCCCAATACCTGCAGAGCCTACCCGAAGATCACCCCCTTTACCTTGCTCAGGCCAGCCAAGGCGGTGATTGTGGTACTGGGTTCTGCCCGAGCAACACCCCAGATAGCTACGACTTTTTCGAAGAAGATACGATCTCTAGTTATGTTCAATTTAAGTTTACTGGGGAATTATTTAATCGACCATTCAACGCCCGACTGGGAGTTAGATACGAGAAAACTGAAGTTGACTCGTATACGGAGATATTGGATTACAACGGTGTGGAGTGGACTGGGGGTAACGAGTTTGCACTGATCGAATCAGGCGGCGTTGTGCCATCAACCTTCAGCGGAGAATATGATTTCACGCTCCCTTCTTTAGATTTGGATATTGAACTAACGGATGAACTAGTGCTACGAGGATCTGCCAGTCAGACCATAGCGCGAGCCGGCTACGGGTCACTTACCGCCGGCATTTCGGTGCCACCCACATCTCTCCCAAGGGTGATCGCAGGTGAGCCGGAAGAACTGTTCGCAAATGGCGGGAACCCCGGGTTATTGCCCTATGAGTCGGATAATCTAGATTTGTCACTCGAATATTATTATGGGGACAGTAGTTACATCTCGGCGGGTTTCTTCGACAAAAAAGTACGCAACTGGATTTCAACCCAAACATTGGCTACCGATGCAATTCTCTTTCCTAATGCAGTAAGCCCAGGTTTAGGGTCACTCTACCAGGAAGCCGCGGAAGCAATCCTCGCTGCGGGTGCAGAAAGCTACCCTGCCAACGGAACAATCCGAGACTACATTCTGGAGAACTTCTCTGACCGTGACGGTGTGGATGCTGAAAACAACATCATTTTGGGTGTAGTCGGTCGGGACGACCCAGTTCCATTTACCGTCAGAGCAGCCGTAAACAGCGATCGTGAAGAATCGATTGATGGATGGGAATTGGCATGGCAGCATAATTTTTGGGATACAGGCGCGGGCTTTATAGCCAACGCCACCTTTGCCGACGGTTCTGCCAAATACGAAAACGCGAACTTTGAAACTCAGTTCGCACTCGGAGGATTGTCAGACACCTTCAACTTTATCGCTTTCTACGACAAGTATGGTATACAAGCTAGAATCGCCTACAACTGGCGCGATGGTTACTACTCCGGTGGAGACGTGAAGCCGAGCTACCAAACAGAGTACGAACAAATAGATGCCAACTTTAGCTACGAATTTGATAGCGGACTAGTGGTGTTTGTAGAAGGTATCAACATCACAAATGAGACCTACAGATCGCACGGGCGTAGCACTTACCAAACGTATGGCGTCGGTCAGATTGGAACTAGATACAACCTAGGCTTCCGTTACAAATATTGATTATGCGCAGATCCAAAAGACCGCCCTCTGGGCGGTTTTTTCTTTTTGTAGGAACAACAAAGTCTTACACTCGATACTGACATCTAATTAGCCATTTCATATGAGCGAGCGAATACAGCACATTGTCATTGTGGGAGGTGGATCAGCCGGTTGGCTGACAGCCAATATTCTGGCGGCGCGCTTTCGCTCGGGTAGCACTGGTATCACTACCACCCTTGTTGAGTCACCCAACGTGCCAACGGTGGGGGTAGGTGAAGGTACCTGGCCCTCCATGAGAACAACGCTCAAGAATATCGGTATCGACGAAGCAGACTTCATCAGGCAATGCGACGCGTCAATGAAGCAAGGAACGTGGTTCAAAGACTGGATCAACCTAGGCGACAAGCCCTATTACCACCCCTTCTCGCTGCCTGAGGGCTTTGATACGGTGAACCTTGCTGAACATTGGCTGAACGGTGAAGCCGGAAACCTTTCGTTCGCGCAAGCAGTGACGCCTCAATATGCGGTATGCGAACAGGGACGTGCACCAAAACAAATTGGCGTTCCGGGCTATGCCTATACCGTGAATTATGGGTACCACCTCGATGCCGGAAAGTTCGCTGCCCTTTTGACTGAGAATGCCGTATCGAAGCTTGATGTTACTCATATCCAAGCCGATGTCGTCGGCGTTTTCTGCGACACTGATGGATACATCACTGCGCTGAAAACAGAACAAGCGGGTGACATAGAGGGCGACCTTTTTATCGACTGTACCGGCTTTAAAAGCATGCTTCTAGGCGAACACTATGGTGTTTCATTGAAGTCCCAGCGCCAATACCTCTTCAATAACGCCGCCCTAGCCGTGCAAGTGCCCTACGACAATGACGATGCTCCAATCGCTACAACAACGCATTCCACAGCGCAGCGTAGTGGGTGGGTTTGGGATATTGGACTCCAGCGTCGCCGAGGCGTGGGTCACGTCTTTTCAACCGACTATCAGTCGGCCGTCGAAACTGAAGAAACTCTTGATCAATACCTAAAGTCTACCGGGCGAACAACAGGACTGGATGGATTATCTCCCCGACTACTCAGCTTTGAGCCAGGCTATCGGGAAAGTTTTTGGGTCAAAAATTGCGTGGGCGTGGGTCTATCCGCAGGCTTTATTGAACCCCTCGAAGCCTCGGCGCTAGTTCTGATCGAACTCAGCGCATCAGCGATAGCAGAGCAGTTGCCGCATGATAGAGCTTCAATGGGGGTGGTCACTAAGCGTTTTAACCGTGAATTCTCCAGTCGTTGGGAGCAAATTATTGACTTCCTGAAGCTCCACTACGCGCTGTCTCAGCGAGCCGACTCACAGTATTGGCAAGATAACCGAGACGCTGAATCTATACCGGAAACATTGGCAGAAAATCTCCTACTGTGGCGATCTCGAGCGCCTTGGTACTATGACGATAGGCGAAGCGATGAAATGTTTCCGTCTGCAAGTTACCAATACGTGCTCTACGGTATGGGTTTCGAGTCGATGGTGACCAGCACGCAACTGAGGGATGAAGAGCGCCAAAGGGAAGCGGCAATACGGTACTTTGCTGAAGCGAAAACTAAAGCGCGGCGATACAGCCAGCACCTGCCACCGAATCGATTTTTGATGAATCAAGTGCTAGACAAGGACTTCGCAGCGATTTAAGGGATAAACATTGAGTAATATTCAAAAGTTAAACAATGTACAGCACGCGCAGGTACGTATAAAACAAGCGCCCTGCGTCTCGGATGAGATTATGTTTTCTCCTGTTTACACCAGCGAGATGCGTGCGTTGCAAAGTAACTTCCCGCTCATGTTTTACAAAAATGCGGAGGAGAACACGTTTCAACCCATTGCCCTCTTCGGATTTGAGCAGAGCGAGAATCTCTTCATTGACGATGAGCAATGGCATAGCCAATACATCCCCATGCTAGTCCAGCGAGGCCCCCTGATGATAGCCGTTGACGGTCAGACCGACACGGGAGAACCTGCCCGAGTGGTGGCCATTGACATGGACCACCCCAACATCAGTGAAACTGAGGGAGAGCCACTTTTTCTCGAATTTGGGGGAAATACGGAATACCTTGATCGCTTGGCGACGATGCTCGAAGGGATCCACGTGGGGCATACGACGACGCCACAGTTCGCTGAGGCTTTGGCACAGTACGGTCTCATTACATCGATTACACTCAAAATCACCCTGCGAAACGGGCAAGATCACGCTCTGGAAGGGTTTTATGCAGTGGATGACGAGAAGCTGCAGATGCTCAATGAGGAAGCCTTGACCGACTTGCATCGCCGGGGTCATTTGCTACCCGCCTATATGATGGTTGCCTCCCAATCTCAGCTGAAGCGCCTCATCGACCTTAAAAACCAAAAGGTCTCGAGCTAACAGACCATGCCCGCCTGTCAGAACGCGCCCCTAATTACCGAGGTCGATCTGCCAGCTGGCAGTCCACCCTCGGAAGCCTTACTCACATCGGATACACCGTGGGTTGCTCGCGGCTACCTAAGGGAATGGCCAGTAGTTCAACACGGTAAGCAAGGAGATGAAAAAGCGCTCGCCTACCTTACTAGCTTTTATCAGGGCAGACCCGTTAGTGCCTTCCTCGCAGAGCCAGAGTCCAAAGGTCGTTTCTTCTATAACGAGGACGTCACTGGCTTTAATTTCGTGCAGGTAGACACACGACTCGATCAGGTGTTTAGCAAGTTGCTCGCGCTCATAACCGAATCGAATCCACCGTCGCTGTACGTTGGTTCGACACAAACTAGCGCCTGGTTACCGGGCTTTAACGAAGCACATCCACTCCCCGTTGGGCTTCCCGGTGTAATGACTAGCCTATGGATTGGTAATCAAGCACGAATCGCTGCGCATTTTGACTTCCCACGCAATATTGCCGGCTGTGTCATCGGGTGTCGCAAATTCACCCTATTCCCACCAGATCAGGTGACCAACTTGTACGTCGGCCCATGGGATCTCACCCCTGCAGGTCAGCCCATTAGCATGGTGGACTTTGACAACCCGGACTACGACCTATTTCCACGGTTTGCGGAAGCTGAAGCCAACGCCGCGGTTACCGAGCTTGGGCCGGGCGATGTTATTTATATCCCAAACATGTGGTGGCATCAGGTCGAATCCCTATCAGCCATCAACGGGCTGGTAAATTTCTGGTGGCAGGAGACGCCTGGGGTGTATGGATCACCTACAGAAGCGCTCAAACATGCTTTTCTGAGCATTCGCTCGCTGCCACTTCATCAGCGCAACGCGCTAAAATCGCTGTTCGACCACTATGTATTCGCCGAAGACACGCAGCACCTCGAGCATTTACCCGAGGCCAGCTGGGGGCGGCTAGACAAGGTTTCGGACTCATTAGCTCGTCAACTTCGGGCCGAACTGACAAATTCATTGAAACGGTAACCAAACAATGTCTGAACGGAAGGTTGAACGTGTAGTAATCGCCGGTGGCGGCACCGCCGGCTGGATGACTGCGGCAGCCCTATCGCGTCTCGTTGGAAGAAAACTCGCTGTGACTCTGGTGGAGTCGGAGGAGATAGGCACGGTGGGTGTTGGCGAGGCAACCATCCCCACGATTCTGACAATCAATCGACTACTTCAGATACCAGAGCCCGACTTCATCAAGTTGACCAGCGGCTCCTTCAAGCTGGGAATCCGCTTCGAGAACTGGCGAACCCAGGGTGAAGATTACTTCCATTCATTCGGTGATACCGGGAAAGGCTCATGGGCGGCCGGGTTCCATCACTTCTGGCTTCGGGCAAAAGAGCTCGGGCTCGCCGAGCAGTACGGAGAATATTGTCCCGAACTGAAAGCCGCCGAGGCCGAGCGCTTTGCCATCACCAGCGAAAACAAGCTGAACTACGCCTATCACCTCGATGCATCTAAATATGGCATGTATCTGCGAAAGTTAGCCGAGGCATCGGGCGTCACCCGCATCGAAGGAAAAATCAATAAGGTCGAAACATCTTCGCAGGATGGCTTTATTGAGACGCTAGAGCTCGACAATGGTCAGCGCATCGAGGGCGACCTCTTTATCGACTGTACCGGCTTCAGAGCGCTTCTATCCGAGGAAGCACTCCAGACCGGCTTCGATGATTGGAGTCATTGGTTACCCGCGAATCGTGCGTGGGCAGTCCAGACCGAATTATCAGAGCACCCCAAGCCCTACACCAGAGCAATCGCCCATAAAGTGGGTTGGCAGTGGCGGATACCGTTGCAGCATCGTGCCGGCAATGGTCTGGTCTACTGTAATGACTTTATGGATGAAGAGACGGCCCGTGATCTACTGCTCAATAACGTGCCGGAAAAGCCCCTCATTGAGCCACGTCCGATACGCTTTACAACAGGCCAAAGAAAGCAGTACTGGAATAAAAACTGTATAGCCATTGGCTTGTCGAGTGGGTTCATCGAGCCTTTGGAATCGACCAGCATCCATTTTATTCAGAATGGCATTATGTGGCTGTTACTTATGTTTCCCGATCTTTGTATCGAAGAAAGTACGGTGCGCGAGTACAACACGAAAATGCGATCTGAAGCCGAGCACATTAGAGACTTTATCGTTCTACATTACGCGCTCAACGAACGTCACGGTGATCCCTTCTGGGATCACTGTCGAAATATGGATTTACCAGAGTCGCTGAAACATCGGATGGAGCTGTTTGAGCGCTCGGCGCGTGTCTTCAAGCCCCAAGACGACGTCTTTGCAGAGAACTCATGGGTGCAGGTCATGATGGGTCAAGGCCTTACGCCGCAGGGATACCACAACATCGCACAGGCAATGTCGTCCGAGCAATTGACTGCATTCCTGAAAGGGATTCAGCTCAGTGTAGCTCAGACTGTGGCAAGGTTGCCGAAACATGGCGCTTTTGTTGAGACCTTGGTTAACCACAACAAGCAGTGACGACAGTTGTCGTAACCTTAAAGTCGATAGGTAGCAAGTTTTCAAGTGAGACGGCTCAATTAGGACGGTTGGTGAGGTGGCTCTAAAACCCCAACAGCTCCGAGTCCTCACTTCCCC
>JAACDS010000304.1 GCA_009936895.1 Pseudomonadota bacterium | reverse complement strand
TGTCGCAAGTCACTGACTCGACCTACCTGCTTGGGAATCAAGGCGGCGTATTTCGCATACAGATCTTCGTCGCTGATCAGCAGGTCGCGCCGGCGCCCCTTCGCCTCTGCATCGAGAATCTTGGCAGTCAGCTCAAGATTGTGTTGTAAGAACGCAGGGGGGTCTTGAACACCACCACGAACGAGTCCTTCACGGATGAGCTGATCACGACAGAATTCTGGGTCCACGGCGTAGTAAGCCACTGGCCGCCGCTCGGCAAGCACCAGTCCGTAGAGCGAAACGCGTTCAAACGCCACCACCTCTCCACGCTTGAGGCTCCACACAGGGTCACTGCTGCGGCGCCGCACCAAGTGCTGGGCGTGGGCTTCAATCCAGCGACTTTCTATGGCCGCGACGCCGCGGGCGAACACCCGCCGCGTCTCCACAATCTCTGCAGCCACCAGCCACTTGGGCGTCCGCTTCGCCAACACTGACCCCGGAAAAATGTTCATGCGTTGATTTCGCGCGCCCAAGTATTTACCGCGCTCTTCGTGCTGAGCAATTTGGCTGAGAGAGCCGACCACGATTGCTTCGTGAATTTGTTGATAGTTTGCCGGTGCGCTGTTGGCTTTCAACCCCAACTCACCGCAGACACGTTTGATCTGTCGATGAATTTCGCGCCATTCCCTGACGCGCATGGGGTTGATGAAGCGCTTGCGCAGCGCCGTTTGCCAGCGGCTGTTCGTCAGCTCACCACGAAGCTTTTCGATCCAGCGCCACAGATTTAAATAGGTCAGAAAGTCCGATTGCTCATCCAGGAACATCTCGTGGGCCGTATCCGCTGCTTGTGCTTTTTCCATGGGCCGCTCACGCACGTCCTGTACGGCTAAGGCCGAAGCGATGATCAACATCTCGGAAAGGCACCCCTGCTCTCCTGAGGCTACCAACATCGCACCCAGACGCGGGTCAACGGGCATACGTGCCATCTTTCGACCGAGGGCTGTTAGCTTCCCCGCATTGATGGCTCGCAGTTCCTCCAGCAAGCGTTCGGCATCCTTGATCGCCTTAGGTTCCGGCGGATCAATAAAGGGAAAGCGATGTATATCTCCCAGCCCGAGTGCCTGCATTTGCAGCACCACAGAGGCGAGATTGACGCGGCGAATTTCCGCATCCGTGAATTCCGGCCGAGAAAGAAAATCGTTTTCGTCGTATAGCCGGAAACACACACCCGGGGCAATGCGTCCACAGCGGCCTTTGCGCTGGTTGGCGCTTGCCTGACTGATGGGCTCAACGGGCAAACGCTGCAGTTTCGAACGATAGCTGTAGCGCGCAACACGCGCTAAACCGCTATCAACGACGTAGCCGATATTGGGTACCGTCAGCGATGTCTCCGCCACATTCGTGGCCAGTACGATCCGCCTGCGAGCAGAGGATGAGGTAAAGACCCGACGCTGATCGGCCACCGACAGGCGCGCGTACAGCGGCAGAATCTCGAAACGATCGGCGAAGTATTTTCGCAGCCGCCGAGCCGCATCAAAGATCTCCCGCTCGCCGGAGAAAAACACCAGCACGTCTCGAGCATTGCCTAATGGCTTCGCATCGATCTCTTCCAGGACTGAAACCAGTTGATGTTCAGACTCCTCGGCTTGTCCGCGATACTCCACCTCTACAGGAAACGTGCGGCCGCCTACCTCAACCACCGGTGCACCACCGAAATACGCGGAAAAACGCTGTACGTCGATGGTCGCGCTGGTCACAATCACTTTCAAATCTCGACGCTTTTTGATCAAGCGCTGCAGGTAACCCAACAAAAAGTCGATATTCAAACTGCGTTCGTGAGCTTCATCGACGATGATGACATCGTACTTCTCGAGAAAACGATCCTGACGAATCTCTGCCAATAATAGGCCGTCAGTCATCACCTTGATCAGAGTTTCGTCTTGGGTTTGATCGGAAAAACGGACCGAATAACCCACTTCACGCCCAAGTTCCGCACCGGTTTCTTGGGCAATGCGTTGGGCCACCGTGCGGGCCGCGATACGACGGGGTTGGGTATGGCCGATGACACCAGACGAACCGAGGCCTGCTTGCAGGCAAATTTTAGGCAGTTGCGTGGTTTTACCCGAACCGGTTTCACCGGCAACAATCACCACTTGGTTTTGCTCGATCAGCTCGAGGATTTGCCTCGCTTCCTCACTGACAGGCAGTCCAGGTGCGGGCGTTTTATCGAGCGCGTTAGCGAGGCATTGCCGACGCGAATAGAGGTCAGCCGAGGCCTGCGTCAGGGCATCGGCTTTGTCCCCAGCAGGCAAACGCGCGAGCGTAAATGCATCCCTCCGCATGACTCCGGCTTGGCTTGAGGCTGTCATAACGACCCTAGATTCACTCGTCCCGTTCACTCGTTTTCAGGCCGCCGGATACGTACTCTTGAAAGCCTTGCCGGGCTGACCCGCCGGGCCACAGCCAGATTGCTGCGACGCCCCGGGTTGATTACCGTCTCTACTTAGACAGTTGGCTCATGCCCTCTTCTAGTCCCTTGATGGTCAAGGGGTACATCTTTCCGCCAACCAGCTCTTGGGTCATCATCACCGATGACGAATATTCCCACGTTTCTTGAGGCGTTGGATTCAGCCATATCACTTTGTCATAGATTTCACTGAAGCGTTCCATCCACGCGGCGCCGGGCTCTTCATTCCAGTGCTCAACGCTTCCGCCGGCATGAGTGATCTCATAGGGCGCCATGGTGGCATCACCGACAAAGACCACTTTGTAGTCCTGGCTGTACTTATTGAGAATTTCCAGCGTCGACAGGCGTTCACTCATCCGACGACGGTTATCCTTCCAGACCGATTCGTATACGAAGTTATGAAAGTAGAAGCTCTCCAAGTGCTTGAATTCTGTCCGCGACGCAGAGAACAACTCTTCGCAGACCTTCACATGGGAATCCATGGATCCGCCGATGTCTAAAAACAACAGTACTTTGACCGTGTTGCGACGCTCGGGGCGCATCTTGATGTCCAGCATGCCACCGTTGTGGGCGGTGGAGCGAATGGTGTGATCGATATCCAACTCTTCCTCAGAACCCGTACGCGCAAACTTCCGAAGCCGACGCAGCGCCATCTTAATGTTACGGGTACCAAGTTCTACCGAATCGTCGAGATTCTTGTACTGCCGCTCATCCCATACTTTTTTGGCTTTCTTTTTTTTGCCCCGACCGACTCCGCCGGGACCGCTCTGCCCTTCTCTTTCGGCATTGCCCTCATCGCCATCCTTGCCTTCTTCGCCGGCTTTCGCCTCGGCCTCTTCCTTGGCTTTCTTGAACGCTTCGATGAGTTTTTCCAGTCCGCCCAAGGATTCGATTTCTTTGAGATCTTCCGGCGACAGAGATTTTTCAAATTCGTGACGCAGCCACTCATCTGGAATCAAGCTTTCCAGCAAACCGTGAAGGTCCTCTAGACCCTTAAAGTAAGCACTGAAGGCCCGATCGAACTTATCGTAATTTTTCTCATCCTTCACCAGAGCCGTCCGGCTCAAAAGATAAAAATCGTCTAGATTCGCGTACACCAGTTGGCTCTTTAGCCCCTGCAGCAAGTCCATCAGCTCCCGGATGGTGACCGGCAGCTTGTACTTGCGTAGCGTAAAAAAGAAATTAATCAGCACGGTTTAGCCTCGACTGTCTCGACGGTTCATAAATGCCAAACGTTCCAGTAGATGCACATCCTGCTCGTTCTTAACCAGCGCTCCGTACAGCGGTGGAATCGCCTTGCTGGCGTCTCGATTGGTCAAAATCTCGTCTGGAATATCATCGGCCATCAACAACTTAAGCCAGTCAATCAGCTCTGACGTAGACGGCTTCTTCTTCAAGCCGGGCACCTTGCGCACGTCAAAGAAAATTTCCATGGCTTCTTTGACCATGTCTTGCTTTACGGCAGGAAAATGCACGTCGACAATTTGCTGCATGGTTTCCCGATCTGGGAAGTTAATGAAGTGGAAGAAGCATCGACGCAGGAAGGCGTCTGGCAGTTCTTTTTCATTATTCGACGTAATGATCACGATGGGACGGTGCTTGGCTTTAATGGTCTTGCCCAGTTCGTAAACATAAAATTCCATTCGATCGATTTCTTGCAGCAAATCGTTTGGAAACTCGATATCCGCTTTGTCAATTTCATCGATCAGCAGAACCACACGCTCTTCTGCCTCAAAGGCCTCCCAGAGCTTGCCCTTCTTGATGTAGTTCGCGATATCGTTGACTCGATCATCACCTAACTGGGAGTCGCGCAATCGCGACACAGCATCGTATTCGTAAAG
>JAACDS010000041.1 GCA_009936895.1 Pseudomonadota bacterium | reverse complement strand
TGATTTTTTCCGCCTCGATAAGCTGCGCTGCGATGGCCGCATCCCACTTATACATGGCGACCAACTTGCGCTGGTGGCGGTAGCTGGCCAAATAGACGGCGTGGGAACCGGTGGCGTGAAACAGCGGAACAGCGAGAAGCGTTGCCGCTTGCTGAGGAAGCGGTGGTGGTGGCTCCGGCAGCATGGCTGCGCCACAGGTTTGATCCAATTCCCAGCTCAGCAGGGCCGCCAAAATATTTCGATGACACGACACCACGCCCTTGGGATGGCCGGTGGACCCAGAGGTATACAAAATGGTCGCATCGTCCTCAGGTTCCGGCCGCTGCTCGGGCATGGCCAAGACTCCGTGGGTCTCTGCTTGGGCCGCAAGTAACGCGTTGAGTTCTGGGCTGTCGGCGTAGGCATCGGTGCGAATGGCAATGGTGCGAATGGACAGGGGTTCCTCGATCTGCGCGAAGCGCACCAACCGTTCATCGTCGGCGATTAAAACCTTGGCGCCGCTGTCGATCAAGCCGTAGGCCATTTCATCCGGCCGCCACAGTGAATTCATGGCAACGGCGATGCCACGGATTGAGGTGATGGCCATAAACGTCAGCACCCATTCAGGATAATTACGCATGGAAATGGCCACACGATCGCCCGGTGCGATCCCATAGTCGCGTATCAGCAACTGGGCGATTTGAGCGGATTTGTTCAAAGTCTCAGCGAAGGTGAGGCGCTCGTCTTCGTATACCAAGAACTCTGCGTCACTGGCGCTGTCGACGAATAGCTCGCGCAAAGTGGCCGGCGCGTTTTTGAAAAACCGGCAGTCTCTGCCTAGCACGGTGGTTTCGATCAGCTCGTAGGGCTGTCCTGCTGAAGTCAGTGTGCGCAGAACGTCTGCGCGGTTGGGTTGATGATCTGACACGGTAAAATTCTCCCTTCCTCTACCCCGTTTGCTGCGTCAATAATGACGCCTATGCTTAGCTTAGAGAGTAGCGAAAGCACAGACATAACCCAACTTGACACGGTTGGCATCACGGCACAGCGAGATAACGATATGAACACAGAATTAGACGAAGCGCTGATCAAGACATTGCAAACGGTGGACACCCCAACGGTGTGTAATGCGCTGGAACTGCTGCTGCCCAAACGGCGCGGCTATGGCTTCACCACATCTCAGCTGGTGTGTACGCGCCCGGAGCTGCCACCCATGGTGGGCTATGCGCGCACCGCGACGATTCGTGCGGCGCACCCGTCCGACCTGTCCGGAAAAGAAGCGCGGGCGGTGTCTGATGGCTACTACGAATACATCGATCGAGGCCCGAAGCCGAGCATTGCCGTGATTCAGGATCTGGACGGCAACAACGGTTATGGCTGCCTCTGGGGTGAAGTGAATTCCAACATTCATAAAGGCTTTGGCTGCCAAGGCGTAATCACCGACGGTGGTGTGCGTGACGTGCCTGACATGGCACCGGGCTTTCAAATGCTGGCGGCCAGCGTTTTGCCTTCCCACGCCTTTGTGCATGTAGTGGATTACGCCAGACCCGTTGACGTGGCAGGAATGCGGGTAAAAGACGGCGACATCATTCACGCGGATCAACACGGCGCGGTGGTCATTCCTGCGGGCCTGTTGGGTCAAATCAAGGCAGCGGCAGAGCAACTCGCACGGCGCGAGGCGGTCATTATCTCCGCAGCTCAACAACCGGACTTCGATATCGAAAAACTGCGCCAAGCCCAGGGCGAGGCGGCTGAGATTCATTAGCCAGCGATGCGGTTATCTGTTGTCGCTCAATCTGGTTTTCTGAACACCGGTGGTGTGGTCCCCAAATCATCCCGTATGCCAGTCTTTAGAGGCAGCCCAGCATCGGCAACCACGTAGCGAGCAATGTATTGGCCGTGCTCGCTGAGGGTATCGTAGATCTCTCTCGGCATACTGGTGCGCATGGGCTCGCGATACCACGGCGCATGAAATTCCGCATTGGGCATAGCCCTCACCTGATCCGACAAGTTAGGCGTGCCGCCGTGCCACGCGCGAGTGTCGCGTATCAGCACGCTGCCCGCCGGCGCTGGGCAGACCGTACTAAGCTTCATCCACTCGGGCTCTTCCCTCAGTTTTGGGATTTTCTGCTGACTGTGTTGTGTGCCCGGAATTTGCCGGGTGGGGCCATTAATCGCGGTGAAGTCGCAGGCCAGAAAGTTGCAGCATACATAGGGGCAGGGTAGGTCACGGTAATTGAGCCGCCCTCTGGGGTCATGAAAGGAGCCAAAGGTTTGACCCGCAAATTCTATGCGGTCGTTCATGTCCGAATGTAGGGGTTGATAGGTGTCGGCACCGGGCAAGCAAAAGTCACCGCCAGCGCCCCGCAGGATGTAATCGCGGCTGCCAAACAAGGCGGTGATGATGGGCGTTAAGGTGGGGAGGTCTACCAGCATGGCCCACGCGGTTTCGTGAAGCAGCTGGCCGGTGATGCTGGCGGAGCCAAAAGAGTATCGGTGGGTGCCGCGATTGCCTTGACGGTTCTTGTCCTTGGCTAAAATGTCTCGAATCACCCGCTCCGATGCCTCGTTGAGGCGTTTCAGCTGCTCCTCATTCAGCACGTTCTCTACCACCACGAAGCCATCCCGGTAAAAGATACGCACGGCGTCTTCAATATCGGTTGGCTGCAGTCGTTCCAGTCCGCGAATACCATTGTTCGCGGCTAAGTAGTCTCGTGTTTCGTTTACCCCAGATGGGTTGCCATGCGCCCAGCCTAGCTCGTCCAAGGATTTTCCGTGGCTTTCCGGGTCGGCGATTAGCGCTGGTTCGCTTGGAAATTTGGCCTCTTTGGGCGTTGCACTTTTTGCCACGGTCATTCCCTATTGTGAGTCATGTCGTGAGAGCATAAGGGCTTGGAGTAGTTTGAGGAATGGGGAACATGA
>JAACDS010000040.1 GCA_009936895.1 Pseudomonadota bacterium | reverse complement strand
ATGGGCGAAGTCGGTAAGGGCTACGCTGCGCTGGAACAGGCCATCGACGAAGGCATCCTGGCTGTAGGCTCTGAAGCTGTCGGCTGCATGGAAAAGCTGTATAAAGAAACCGTAGAGTACTGCCGTCAGCGCGAGCAGTTCGGTCAGGCGATCGGTAAGTTCCAGGTGCTACAGCACCGCATGGTCGACATGTTTATGGAACATGAGCAGTCCAAGTCACTGATGTTCATGGCGGCAATGCGTCTGGACGAGGGTTATGGTGTCGAAGCGCAAAAAGCAATCAGTGCGTTCAAGGTGCAGATTGGTAAGTCCGGTAAATTTGTTGGTCAGAACGCGGTGCAGCTGCACGGCGGCATGGGCATGACAGAAGAGCTGAACATTGGCCACTACTTCAAGCGTCTAACCATTATTGACACATTGTTTGGCAACTCAGACTTCCACTTGAAGCGATTCGGTGCGCTGTAGCGTACGAGTTAAATCCAGCCCCGTGATCGCGGGGCGAGCGTCTGAGGAGGAGGGCCTATGGCACGCTGGGATAAAGAAGAATCATCGTCCATTCCAGATTGGTTTTGGGAAGCGGTAGATACCCCGGCAGAAAGTCGCACCGTTGAAGTGGACGAATGCGACGTGGCCTATCGACTTTATCCTTCTCCTGGCAAGCCGGGCATGTTGCTGATTCACGGCATGAATGCCCATTCACGTTGGTGGGATTTCATTGCTCCTCAGCTGACCGACCAATACCAAGTCGCCGCCATGGACCTTACCGGTATGGGCGACTCGGATTATCGCTATGAATACTCGAGTGCCACTTACGCCGACGAAATTTTGGCGGTGATTGAGCACGCGGGCTTGGGTGCAGACACTTTGGTGGTTGCACACAGCTTCGGCGGGTACATGGCCGTCAAAGCCGCCAACCTTCATCCGGAGAAATTTGGCGGTTTGATCCTCGTGGCTTCCGGTATTCGTCACCCTCACGAGCCAATACCCGACCGACCGAACATGGGCGGTATGCAGGGCAAAATCTACCCCGATCGCGACAGCGCGTTGATGCGTTTTCGTTTGCAGCCGCCTCAGCCTTGCGAGAACGAATACATCCTGCAGTACATTGCGCGGAACTCGCTTATGCCAATGGATGGCGGTTGGGCATGGAAGTTCGATGAAGATCTGTTCACGACGTTGACCGAAGTGGACCGAAAGCCCGAAGATTTTCAGTCCCTTACTGTACCGCTAGGGGTGATTTTTGGCGCAGACAGCGAACTGTATTCACGCCAAAGCCTAGAATACATGCAGGAGCTGGTGCCTCAGGACTTCCCGTTCCGCGAAATTGCCGATGCCCAGCATCACGTCTTTCTCGATCAGCCCCTGGCTTTTGTCGACGCCTTGAAAGAAGTCTGCGAGCAGTTGCCGCCCAGAGCTTAGTTGCTGGGCGTCAGTTTGATCGTCATCACGGCGCTTTCCTCGACCTTTTCTCGACTGAACAACATAGGCACGTGGTCTTCGGTAGCCCAGTTTTCCAGCAAGTTATCGTAGAAGGGTGAACGCGGATCTCCGGACTGTCCTGGTGCGTTTGTCATGCGTGCGGCGTCCCAATTGCCCACATCGACCACCATGCGAAACGATGCGCCGCTTCTAACGTTGAAGTTGTCTGCACCAAATCCCGTGTTGTTGGTGGTGTTTGCACTCCCGCCCCGAGGGTAGGGTTTGATGCGCATTTGCTCCGCCAAGTTTGCGTTCGCCCGATCCAATAGCGGGTGTTTGAAGACGATCTGATGCAGATCACCCCACTGCCATTTGCTCGTGTCACCGCCCAGGAGGTCGCTTGTCGCGGTCCAAGCCGCGCGCAGGCTGGTTATGGCTGTTGCTTGTCCCTCTTGCGTGCTTAGCAGCTCTAGGGTGGTTTGGGTGGACAGTGTGCCGGCTGGGGGTTCATCGTCTTTGTTTAGACTGCGGCCTAGGGCCGGACTGAGGTGTCGGTAAAACCAGACATTCCACAGCGCCGCGGCGGCGCTGTCGGCGTCCAAACGCTGGTCCCAAGAGGCCAATAGCGGACCACCGCTGTTGGGGTTGGTCTTGGCCAGATCTGGTAGGAGGGCCAAGACCCGACGCGTGAGCACTGAATGGTAGTCGCGTTGCAAAGCCAGTGAATCTTCCATGCTGTGGGATTCCGGCGTATCCAAAAACTCCCACAAACGCTTGTAGCGCCACGGGGCAGACCACTCAAAGCCAACCTTGTATTGATCAATGGGATAGTCACCAGGCAGGCTCATGGCGTTGGCGGTACCGCTGAATCCGCGCTTGGGGTTGTATTCTTCCGGCAGCACATCCATGTCGAAATAGCCGTCCCATTCGTAGCGCCCGTCGCCGGGCACTGGCATCAAGCCGTCCCAGTTGTCGCGCTTGGGAAAGCGACCAGCAGGCTTGTAGCCAATGTTGCCTTCGGTGTCTGCGTAGACCTGATTTTCGGAGGGCGCACCCCAGCGGTTGAGGGCTCCGACGAACTCCCGAAAATTCTGAGCGCGCATGTATTCGATGCTGCCAAAGTAGGGGGCCATGCCCGGTTCAAGCCATGCGGCGCGAACCACAAAGGCGTGTTTTTTGGTCTCCGCAACAACAGGGCCATGCCGGGTAAATTTCAATGAAATGTTCTGCGGCTTGCCATTTTTAACGGCGACGGATTCCTGAACCTCGACAAAGGGTTCTACATCGCCCTTGTATTCGTAGCCCCCGCGCTTCTTTTTGTAGACGTACAGGTCTTCTTGATCGATGGGGAAAATTGTCAGGCCGAACGCAATTTCGTCGTTATGACCAATGGATATCCCGGGCAAGGCCGGCTCGCCAGCGCCGATAACATTGATGCCCGGGCCATTT
Organism: Pseudomonadota bacterium; assembly: GCA_009936895.1. Classification (GTDB taxonomy): domain Bacteria; phylum Pseudomonadota; class Gammaproteobacteria; order Pseudomonadales; family Azotimanducaceae; genus UBA4421. The sequence goes on along the minus strand of JAACDS010000040.1, from coordinate 2,814 downwards.
AAGTGGGCGATGTAGCGCAGTGATGGCACTGCGTGGCCACGATGTGGGTCATCGGCAAGAATGGGCCGGCCTGTGGTAGTACGCGATCCGCTGACCACCCAGTTGTTGCTGCCCACATCCAGGTGGTGCGCGTCGTGGGTGGCTTGTTCCAGCAGGCTCGCCATTTGTTCTTGGGCCGGTTGTCTGCTGAAGTCCACGGGCGCCTTGGCGAGCAGGTAGTTATCCAACACGTTGTCGGGGATGACGCAGGGGTTCAGGCCAGCGGGGGTTTCTGTCTGCCATTCGGGTTCCAAGGTCAGCCACTGAGCAGCCAACGTCATTTGATCCTTACAGGCAAGGCGTGCGCGCCAGACCTCGGTTACCACGTTGCGCCATAGGCCGTTGCTTCGGATGCGCACAACATCGTCGGCGCTCCAAAGGCTCGGCTCATAGCCGAGCATGTCAAATTCTACCGGCATTAAATCCGGATTGGCTTTGGCAGCTTCGACAAAGGCATTGATGCCTGCGGTAAACGATTCGGCAATACGTTTGGCGTCGTTGCCGTAGGCCAGCCACTCGGCGTACATATCGCCGCGATAGACGAACATGCGCGCGGCTTTGTCTTGGGCGACATGTTGTTCGCCCAAAATTTCCGATAGCTGGCCCAGGCCACGACGTTTCCACAGGTCGATCTGCCACAGGCGATCTCGAGCTGCATTGAAGCCCTGCACGAAGAACACATCGTAGTGATCGTTGGCGTAGATATGCGGCACGCCGTATTCATCCACGATGATGTCGGCGGGGGCACTGAGGCCGTCGACTGTGTATTCGGTGGAGTCGCCAGCCGCGCTGGTTAGGCTGGTGAACAGTAGGCTGAGCGTCAGCAGCAGGCGGTAGGCGGATCGACAATGAGTGAAGAACATATTGGGTGGCCTTGAGATAACGATGCTTAACCTTAGCAAAGTCGCCAGTGTGCTGCTTTCGCTGCGAGAAAACGCACAGGCAAAAAAAAGCCCTCTTAACGAGGGCTTTTCAATGGTCGCCTAGCGATTTGCTGCAAAAAAACTAGTCCCAAGTCAGCGCGCCACCGGTTTGATAGTCCGTTACACGGGTTTCGAAGAAGTTCTTCTCTTTCTTCAGATCCATGATTTCAGACATCCAAGGAAACGGGTTCTTCACGCCAGGGTACTGCTCGCTCAGGCCAAGTTGCGCCAGTCGGCGGTTGGCGATGAACTGCAGGTACTCTTCCATCATGTTGGCGTTCATACCCAGCACGCCGCGAGGCATGGTGTCGCGTGCGTAGCTTACTTCCAGCTCGGTGCCTTCCAAGATCATGCCGCGTGCAGCGGACTGCATCTCTTCGTCCCACAGGTGTGGGTTTTCCAGCTTGATTTGGTTAATCACGTCGATACCGAAGTTCACGTGCATGGACTCGTCACGCAAGATGTACTGGAACTGCTCGGAGGTACCGGTCATCTTGTTGCGTCGGCCCATGGACAAAATCTGGGTGAAGCCGCAGTAAAAGAAGATGCCTTCCAAGACGCAGTAATAAGCGATCAGGTTCTTCAGCAGGGTTTTGTCTGTGTCGACAGTGCCCGTGGTGAAACCCGGATCGTTGATTTCCTTGGTGTACTTCAGTGCCCAAGACGCCTTCTCGGCGACGGTTGGCACTTCGTGATACATGTTGAAGATCTCGCCTTCATCCATGCCCAGGGACTCAATGCAGTACTGGTAGGCGTGGGTGTGAATGGCTTCTTCGAATGCTTGGCGCAGCAAGTACTGGCGGGATTCTGGATTGGTGATCAGTCGATAGATGGCCAGCACCAGATTGTTTGCGACCAGAGAGTCTGCGGTGGAGAAGAAGCCTAGGCTGCGCTTGACGATGGTTCGCTCGTCGTCGCTGAGGCCTTCGTCGGATTTCCACAGCGCAATATCTGCGGTCATGTTCACTTCTTGCGGCATCCAGTGGTTGGCGCAGCCATCCAGATACTTCTGCCATGCCCATTCGTATTTGAAGGGCACCAGCTGATTCAGGTCTGCGCGGCAGTTGATCATGGCTTTTTGGTCCACGGTCACGCGCTGTTCTTTGCCGCTGGCCGCGTCTACGGGGGCCGGGGCCGGCGCAGCGGCTTGGGCCGCTGCCTGTTGTTGAGCCTGCTGCGCTTGTGCCGCGGCAGCTTGCTGAGCAGCCTGTTCGGCGGCGGCTTGTGCTGCGGCTTGCTGAGCTGCCTGTTCGGCGGCGGCTTGTGCTGCCGCTTGCTGTGCGGCGTCCGCGTCCAGCTGCTGTTGTACGGCAGTTGCTATAACGGCCTGCTCGGCGGGTGCGCCGGCTGGTGTTTCTTCGTAATCGTCCCAACTTAGCATTGTGGTACTCCTAAAATTAAATTCTGTTATCCGTCATCGGATTGGGGCCTATTGGCAGGCTTCACAATCCGGATCGTCCAGCGAGCAGGCCATTGGAACGGGCGCTGCTTCACCTAAATCAATGTCCATCGCTGCCGCTTGAGGAACAGGCGGTGCCACGACCGGCGCCGCAGCCTGTACGGGCTCAGCAACTGGGGCTGCTGCCATCCCTGCATCGCTACCTGACGAAACGGCATTCAACGTGCCTTTCTCCAGCGTGGATTTTTCGGTGCTGGTGGCGCTCAGCGCACGTAAATAATAGGTAGTCTTTAAACCACTTAACCACGCCATGCGATAGGTGATGTCCAGCTTCTTTCCAGAAGCGCCGGCAATATAAAGGTTCAACGACTGAGCCTGATCGATCCATTTCTGTCGTCGGCTGGCGGCGTCGACCAACCAACGAGGCTCTACCTCAAAGGCTGTCGCGTACTT
>JAACDS010000039.1 GCA_009936895.1 Pseudomonadota bacterium | reverse complement strand
TTTTGTGAAGCCGCCGGTGCGGCGCAGCGAGGTTTGGTTTCACCAAAGTATCTGGCATAGCGTGACCATCATCTTTTGGGGATTTCTCTATTCTTGTTTGCTGGGAGTGCCCCTTGGTGTTCTGTGCGGCGCATACAGGCCTGTCTCTAATCTGGCGGAACCTTTCGTGGAGTTCGCTCGATATTTTCCAGCGCCAGCATTCGGCGCTCTCGCGGTAGCGATTCTTGGCATTCACGACGCACCAAAGATTGCCATCATTTTCATTGGTACGTTTTTCCAGATGGTGCTGGTAGTGGCGAACACAACTCGGCGCTTAGATGTGCGGTATCTGGAAGCCGCTCAGACCTTGGGCGCGAATCGGTTGCGCCAGCTGGTACAAGTAGTGGTGCCCGGCATCCTGCCTGAGCTCTATAAAGACTTGCGAATTTTACTTGGCTGGGCGTGGACCTATCTGATCGTCGCAGAGTTGATTGGCACCTCGTCTGGCATTACATGGTTCATTACTCAGCAGGCTCGCTACAAGAATTTTGACATGGTCTTTGCTGCTCTCATCATCCTTGGATTGATCGGGCTGTTATCTGATCTGGTGTTGGATCGTATGGGACGTCGACTATTCCCTTGGCAGGAGAAACGACTTGGCGCGCGCTAATATCGAAGCTGATTCGCAGACAGTTGCGAAACTGGCGTTCCGCAATCTGGGTAAAACATTCACAGTTCAGGGTAAGCGAAAACAAGCCCTGAAAGATATCAATATGGATGTTCAAACCGGAGAGTTCGTCGCCATCGTAGGAGCGTCAGGTTGTGGCAAATCGACGCTGATTCGAATTGCCGCAGGCCTCGAGAGTGCCAGTGAAGGCGGTATCTATGTTGAAGGTAACCGGGTTTCACGGCCTGGCAATGACCGCGGCATGGTCTTCCAGCAGTTTTCATTGTTTCCTTGGCTGAGCGTGAAGGAAAACGTCATGTTCGGGCTTCAAGAGCAGTATCCGAATAAGCATCGGCGAGCAGAAGCCGCCCTGATATGGGTAGACCGTGTTGGTTTGGGTGAATTCGCAGACTACTACCCGAATCAATTGTCGGGCGGCATGCAGCAGCGTGTAGCCATTGCTCGTGCCCTGGCTCCCGGCCCCAAGGTGTTGCTGATGGACGAGCCGTTTGCAGCGTTAGACGCTCAGACTCGAAGTCGAATGCAGCGCCACCTACTGGAGATTTGGCGGAAGCTCAACATTACCGTTGTGTTTATTACCCACGACCTCGAAGAAGCAGTATTGCTAGCGGACAAGATTTTTGTTTTGGCACCAAACCCGGGCCGCCTTGTGGCAACGCTGCCCGTTGAGATTCAACGCTCCAAAGATGTGTTGGAACGGGACAAATACATACCTGCCTTTGCTGCAGTACTCAAAGAGCTGTCCGATCTGTTGATGCAGTCGGTGGCTTCTGAGCACGAGTAAGTTGCGGGTGTTGGCAGTGAGGTGGGCGGAATACGCCCCTGCAGGAATTCAAGAGATATTCGCCAAAGATGCGAGACATCTGTTGGCGTGTCGTTAACGAACCAAGAGGTTGATATGCGCAGAGCATCTAAGAACAACGAAGGGCTAGAAAGTAGCGACGCACTGGACGATTCAGTTGAAGCGCAAGGCGTTTTACCGGAAGAAGAGTTTGACGGTTTCGATGGTACGTGGGATTTCGAATGGGTAGCCATGATCGACACGGCAATGGAAGAGATCCCTTGGACGTGGATCGCGGTGCTCGTCTTTGTCTGTGGAATGGCGTATTCGTACTATCAAAACAAAGCGCCAAAAGAGTAGGAAGAATCTACGCTACCTACTCGTCATAACGGGATTATTCCCACTCACTCCAAGGAATGTCTCTGCCGGGGTAAGCCGGATTTTTGAAAGGCCAGGCGGCACTCACCCACTGCTTGGTCCACGCGAGGAGTGCTGGATCGAAGCCGAGGCTGTACTGCTCTTGGGTAACCCAAAGGCGGATCACAGCGTCAAAGCCAGGCTTGCTGCTGGGATAAACGTAAACACACCCGAGTTCGACGGTCTCGTCTAGAGACAACACCGCATAGGCAAAGGATTCTCGCGCGTTGAACCTCCGCTCCTCGTTTTCCATATCAATCATCGCGTCTGACATGGTCAGGTTTTCGTGAGGCCAGCTGGTGCTCCGGGAAAAGGTCTTCTGCAGATGCTCGATGGAAGACATATAGGCGACGTAGTCGACGTCCACCAGCTCGGGGCCAAGAGGTCTGACGATAAATTCGGGTGTCTGTACCAACGTCGGGGGATCAAAGCTATCAGGAATGAATGAGGTTGGTTTTGCAATCGACTCCTGGGCCTGCATGGAGGGGCTGAGGAAGAGCCCTACGATGCAAAATGCCAGAAGCGACAAAAAGAGTGTTTGGCCCTGGTTCTTCTGCACAACCGAGTCGGCAGCGGCATTGAAGCCGCTTGCCTCGAGTGGCAGGGCGCTAAAGCTGCTTGAGTTTTTCATTCGGGTAGAACGCCAGTACGTATTGTTCAAACAACGAGAGCTGTTCTCCCTTGCCGGAGCCACATTTTTCAATATGGCTGCTGTCAGAGAATGTGCCGAAAATGCGATCCCAAATGATCACGCCACAGCCGAAGTTTGTGTTGCTGTCATCGAAGTTGTGCGAGTGGTGCAACTGGTGATGCTCAGGCGAGGTGAAGAACCAATTCCAGATACCAGAACGCATGGGTAGGTTCGAGTGGGTGATCCAGCCGTTGCAGAAACCCAGTGCGGCACTGACTGCGATGACTTCTGTGGTGGCGCCAAACAACGCGAGAATGATGGGTGTGCTGAAGCTTAAGGCCAAGAACTCGGTCGGGTGGGTACGGTTAGACCGCATCGCGCTCATCTTTGTAATGTGATGGTGAGTTGCGTGAGTTCTCCAGGCGATCATGTATCGGTGGGACCAGCGATGGATCCAGTAGTAGATAAACTCAGATGTCGTTTGTACGACCAGGGCGCAAAAAATCAGTCCAGGAATGGTCGCTGCCTCAAGGGTTATGGGCATGAACGTGTTGTCGCGAATCCAATCGAATGCATCAGAAATCGGCGTTCGGTAGTAGTCGGAGATCAGAGGTCCCCAAATGTAGGCGGCGGTGAAGAGCCAGAACGCGTCTTCCGTGTAGTCTTTCCAATTCAGTAGCCAAGCCTTTTTCTTCGCCCAGATCCTTTCGGCAGCAAGTAGGATGAACAAAGGAGAAAAAAGCAAAAAGGCGGTGAGGCTGTCCGCATCGCCGCCCAGAGCATCTGGTGACATGGTCTCGCTGGTGATAGCGAAAGCGACGGCGCACATTGAGGAGAGCGCAATCAGCGGCTGCGGCAGTGTCCAAAGAAACTCGTTGAGTTTGGATTTGTAGACGTAGGCAGGCGGGTCCATCGTCTCATCGGGTTCGTTGACCGATGAGGTCCCTGGTTCCTCGACCATCAGCTCATCTGGCGTTGTCGTTGCATGGATTGAATTCATCTTTCTGATCCTTCCCTACATGTTGAAAGTGATGTTTTCGTTTCTGAGAGGGTTCCCAACTGAATCAGCAGGTGCCTCGTTGCTGGTTTAAGAAATGCAATATTCGGGCCCGAATTTGCGTATCGGTGCGGAGTATCGGCTCGGAGTAGAGCGGCGAGGCTGAACAGGACAAGGTTCTCTTATGCGGGCATCTTGCTTGGGCGATGGCGAGCATCTGTGGCGGCCTGTAGGGCATCAGAGCACGATGCGCGCTAAATAGGTAACTCTCTGTTTTTTATGAGTATTCACGCTCTTTTTGCTGCGCATGCCGATCTCAATGACCCAGCAACGATAAGTTAGGTTGGTCGTTTTCGGTGAGCGGCCGGCGTGGTTTGGGTATTGGCGGAACCCTCGAGGTCAAGCGGCGCCCAAGATTGAACCACCCCGCAAAGCCGCGCTGCTGCACACATAGCGTGCAGCGGGGCGTCTGATTCGGGTGCGTTTCCCCGAAATTGTGCGCAACGGGTCCCCCAGTTTTCTCGATTATTCGTCTCGCGGTGCCACGACGGTTTCGTAAAATGCGCGATAACCCTCGGTCATTGCCCTTGCGCAGTCACCTGGTGTGTTGCCGCCGGCACCTCGATCCTTGCAGGGGCCTTCCATGACTTCCGGTTGATTGGTTTCGACCCATTTGCGTGCTTCGAAGTAAATCGGCTGGTCGTTGGAACTGGTGTCCACAGCCACAAGGGTCTTGCCCTGAAAGCTGAGATGAAAAGTGTCTGTAACCTCGAATCCCGTTTTTAGGGCCAGCACTGGATCGTCCTGTACGGTAATTGGGCAGGCTACCTTATTGTCGTCTTCAGTCGCGCAGGGCCCGCGGTTGACGATTTTGTAATTGCCGCCTTCGGCCCACCCTTGATAGTAGAGCAGGTTTGGCGCGCTGTCGGGCGCTTGCTCCAAAATTGGTGCGAGCAGTGTCGGATCGAAAGAATAAAACGCATCAATGAATTGCTCTGCGATGGCGATTTGTGCGCCGGTATGTGATTTAGCCCCGCTGTCACCGTGATGCATGGCTTGTGCGGTATGCGATGCCGACAAGGTCAACGCGAGCAGAAGGGCGGGAAACTTGCGAGGGGTTTGGCTCGTTCGGTTTTTAGGGGTGTTCATAGATGTTGCCTTTGTAGTTTGCATTTTTGTTGCTTTGTTATGTTCCAGTGATGTCGCCATGAGCTCTGTGTCCTGCAAGTTAGCGTCTCATCGTTCAGTGGTTTGAGGCGGTTAGGAATGCGCGCCATCCGCCGAACTCGGTTATGTCTGTGGCACCTGACAGTCCCGCCTGTTCGCACAAGAACCCTAGTACCTGAGCGCCGGATTCCGTTTCTACTGAGCCGATGCCTAGGGGACTTGGTATGCCCTCGACAAAGCTGGCAAAAGTGGAAACAGGCAGGCGCCATATTTCCAGTTCAATGGCGCTTGCTCCCATACTGTCGGTGTCCTGGCGAACCAAGCCCGGTCGCATTGGTGGGCCGCCTGCCAACGCAAACAATCGATACGTGGCTGATGTGCGGGTTGCTTCGATGAACACACCGCCTCGACTGGTGAGCTGGAAATTCAAAGGGAGTTTGGCCATGTGCGCGCCGCAGACCGCCAAGTTTACGTAGGCGGGGTCCTTGAAGGTTTGCAGCGCGTTAGCCCTGTGTTCCCTATGATCAGTTGCCTGCGCTTCGCCGTGTAACATGCGTTCCAGTCGTGTGCCGATCGCCAGCAAGCGGGTGTCTTGGAAGGTGTCAGCAACCAGGGTAATGCCAAAGGGGCGACCTGCTGCGGTATCTAATCCGGGTATCGCCAATCCACAGAAATCCAGCAAATTCATGTAGTTCGTGTAGTGCCCGAGGCTTTGGTTGTGGCCCACTGGGTCGTCCTCCAGTTCTGCCAAGCTGAAATGCTTGCCCGCCGTCGGCGTCAATAAGGCATCGCAGGAAGCCAGAGCAGCCGCACACAGGCTTCGTAATTCTGCTAATGCATAGATGGAGCGATAGACTTCTGACGCACTTCTGTCTCGCCCACCAGAAACAATCTGGCGCGTGACCGGCCAGATCTTGTCGGGTGATCGGTCCAGAATCTCCTCCATGGCAATGTAGCGTTCAGTAACCCACGGCCCTTCGTATAGCTGCTCCGCAGCGCGAACGAAGGGTCGAAAGTCAATGGGCTTGAGAGCGACACCCTGCTTTTGCAGCTGGGTCAGGGTTTCAGCGTAGGCATTGGTGTAGGCCGCATCGCCAAAGAAGGCTAGTTGATTTGGTTCAATGACGCCTAGGGCAAGTTCATTGGACCATCGGCCGAAATCTGAGAGCGCATTATGGGCGGGGTTGGGGCGAGCGAATGAGTCCTGAGGATCGTGCACGGCGGCGGCGGCGGCAACTCTTGCCGCGTCCTCCGCGGAGCGCGTAAAAATACTGACGCAATCCAGGCTGCGACATGCCGGAACAACACCTCGGGTAGACAACAGGCCTCGGGTGGGTTTAAACCCGGTTAAGCGGTTGAAGCCCGCGGGAATTCGCCCGGATCCCGCCGTGTCTGTGCCGAGCGAAAAGCTCACCAAATCGCAGGCCAGTGCGATGGCGCTGCCCGAGCTTGAGCCACCCGGTGCAAGCTCTGGAGTCTGCGGATTTACAGGAATGCCGTAGGGTGATCTGACCCCAACAAGCCCCGTCGCGAATTGATCCATGTTGGTTTTTCCTACAGGAATTGCTCCTGCATCGACCAAGCGTTGTATGACGAAAGCAGAGGCCTCGGGCTGGTAGCGGTAGGCCGGGCA
>JAACDS010000303.1 GCA_009936895.1 Pseudomonadota bacterium | reverse complement strand
TGCCCCTGATATTTGCCACCGCGATCTTTGTAAGTGGTCTCGCAACGCTCATCGGATTGAAAAAACAGCATCTGAGCCACCCCTTCGTTGGCATAGATCTTTGCCGGAAGCGTGGTGGTATTGGAAAACTCCAGCGTGACATGCCCTTCCCACTCTGGCTCAAGCGGTGTGACATTGACGATGATGCCGCAGCGCGCGTAGGTGGACTTACCCAAGCACACCGTCAGTACGTCTTCAGGAATACGGAAGTACTCGACCGTACTGGCCAAGGCAAACGAGTTGGGCGGAATGATGCAATAGTCGCCCTCAACATCCACGAAACTGCGCTCGTCAAAGGCCTTCGGGTCCACTGTGGCCGAATGGATGTTCGTGAACACTTTGAACTGATTGGCACAGCGCACATCGTAGCCGTAGCTCGAGGTACCATAAGAGATGACCTTGCCACCGCTCGCATTGGTGCGGATTTGGCCGGCCTCGAAGGGTTCAATCATGCCCTTGGTGGCCTGCTCTACAATCCACCGATCCGACTTAATACTCATAGTGTCTGCTTACCTTTTACTGTGATGCTGCGATTGCGATGCTGCGTTATTGCTAGGTGTCGAGAACGTTACGCCTCAGTCATCGACCATGCTGATGGTCGGTGCCGATACGGCGGCGGCTTTACGCCCCCAGAGCTGGGCGGCCATGTTACGGGCGGCGTCTCGATACAGCCCGCTGATTTGAGAATCCGGCTCGACTTTCACTGTTGGCTGGCCGCCGTCGGCCTGCTCACGAATGGACATGGCCAAGGGCAGCTTACCCAGCAGCGGAACCGATAAATCATCTGCAACCCGCTGCCCGCCATCGGCACCAAACAAATGACTGATGTGGCCGCAGTTGGTGCATTCATGAACGCTCATGTTCTCTAAGATGCCCAGTACTGGAATGTCGACTTTGGCAAACATTTCGATGCCTTTCATGGCATCCAGCAAGGCAATGTCTTGGGGTGTGGTCACGATCACAGCACCAGAAACCGGCGCTTTCTGAGAGAGAGTTAACTGAATGTCACCGGTGCCGGGAGGCATATCGATAATCAGATAGTCCAAGTCACCCCACAAGGTTTGGCCCAAAATCTGCTGTAACGCACCGCTGGCCATCGGGCCGCGCCATACCATAGGGGTTTTGTCGGTAGTCATGAAACTCATGGACATGGCTTTCAAGCCATGGGCCCGAATCGGCTCGAAGAACTTACCGTCTTTAATGTCTGGTCGTCGGCCTTCGGCGACACCCAGCATCATGCCCTGACTCGGGCCGTATATGTCAGCATCCAACAGACCCACTTTTGCACCTTCAGCGTCCAGCGCCAGGGCCAAGTTCACCGCTGTCGTGGATTTGCCCACGCCGCCCTTACCACTGCTGACCAAAATCAGGTGCTTCACCTGACCAAAGCCGGCACCGCCACCGGCGGAGAAGCCCAGCTGCAGGTCAATGTCGTCCACGCCCAAAAACTCGGCCAGTCGGGTCGCAAGCTGTGCCTGCATGCCTGCGGCAGGGTAGCCCAGGGTGACCGAAATCTGATTGCCCGAGGTGAGGATCCGCGCACCCAAACTGCCCCAAGACTCTCCCACATAGGGGTCTACGAATTCCTCTACCTTCATGCCGACACTGTCCTGTGATTATCCAAGCGCGACAGTGTAGGACAAAACCCGGTGGAGGGTCTGTGAAAGCTCAACAGAAAAGGACAATCGGTGCCGGATGTGTGCGATGTTTAGGGCGCCACCGCAGTCTCCCGTGAAGTCATATCAAGCGAAACTGAAACCCGCACAAGTTTAGTATCTCGCCTGCTCGGGCGCGATCCTTGGCACGCAAATCCGCCGCCGCCAAGCCGTCTCCCCGACCATCCCTCGCCTGAACGAAGCGTATTTCGGCATCGTCTAGCGCCATAACGCCCTCACTGACGGGCCTGCCCACAGCTTTGGCCCAACGCGCGCCCATGGCATCGGGATCATCCGCCTGAATCTCCACTGCCACCATGTCGGTTACCACGCTGTCCAGCGAGTGGTACTGCCAGTCATGACCAGCCCACAGCCAGCTTTCTTGCGGCTCCGCCTGATCCAGCGACAAAATGGCACCGCCCACATCCTTTGGGTGTAGGTGGATACCGCGTATGGCAGATCCGTGTTGCTTAATCTCACCGTCGTGAACCACGCGCATACCCGCGTTCTCTACACGAGCCTTATGATGTTCAACGTCGTCAGTTTGCAGCAGAATCATGTAGCCGCCTTCGCCGCCGCGGCGCTCTAGAAAACGGCCTGCGGTGGTACCCGGCTGCTTGGGTGCAACAACCTCCAACAGCTGATCACCGATGGCATAAAGACCGTGCCGCAGTCCAAAGTGGGCAAGTCCTGGATCGCGATAACAGACCTCTAAGCCAAGCTGGTCACATATCGCCTGTTCCACCGGGCGCAGTTCAGGGGTCACCAAGGCAATTTGTCGCAGTCGCATCATGTCGTTCTCAATCCATCTGTTAACGGCCACCTGAGTCTATCCAAACGGCCTGCATTGCCGCTAGCACTGGCGGTTGTTTTGTCCTTAACTACAAGCGAGGACTTTTACGGGGAGGGCGTATGAAAACGGGCATGATGTTGGGCTTTGAAGATTCCATCAAAACCATGACGACGATTTCTAAGGAAGCGGAGCGTGCCGGGGTGCATACCCTGTATACAGTGGACGCCGGACGCAGCGCGACCATCACCGCAGCAGCC
>JAACDS010000302.1 GCA_009936895.1 Pseudomonadota bacterium | reverse complement strand
CGGTGCGGGACCCATCGGCATTATGGCTGCCATGGTCGCTGGACATTGCGGCGCGAGGAACGTGATTCTGACCGACGTCAACGAATATCGACTCGACCTAGCCAAGCGGATTGTGCCCAAGGTCAAACCGATTGACGTCAGTAAGCAGCAAATCACCCGGGAATTCATGGAAAGCCTCGGAATACTCGAGGGCTTCGATGTGTGTCTCGAGATGTCTGGCTCACCAGTGGCATTCCGCGATGTGCTGGACAAAATGATCAATGGCGGCAACATTGCGATGCTTGGCATCATGCCGGACGATACTGGTATTAACTGGACCGACATCGTGTTTAAAGGCCTGAACATCAAAGGTATTTACGGCCGAGAGATTTACGAGACCTGGTACAAAATGGTGATGATGATTCAAAGCGGACTCCCCGTGGAACGCATCATTACGCACCGACTTCACTACACCGAATTCCAAGAGGGCTTTGACATCGTGTGCTCTGGGCAATCGGGAAAAATCATCCTCGACTGGAAGGACTGACATGAGCTATCAAGCGGCAAGAGCCAGCTTCGCTGACGAAATTGCTGGCATCAAAGAAACGGGGCTCTGGAAAACAGAGCGGGTGATTGCCTCTGATCAGAAAAACGATATCACGCTGGCGGATGGCTCTAATGTCGTCAACATGTGCGCCAACAACTATCTCGGACTGGCCAACCACCCGGACATTATAAAAGCCGCTAGCGATAGTTTAAACACCTGGGGTTTCGGCTTGGCGTCTGTTCGGTTCATTTGTGGCACCCAGGGGATTCACAAGACGCTCGAGGCGCGAGTGTCTCGTTTTCTCGGTATGGAAGACACCATTCTTTACGCCGCGTGCTTCGATGCAAATACTGGTTTATTCGAGACGATCCTCGGCTCTGAAGATGCGGTGATTTCAGATGAGCTTAACCACGCATCGATCATTGACGGTATACGTCTCTGCAAGGCAGCGCGTTATCGCTATCGCAACAATGACATGTATGACCTCGAGGCTCAGTTGCAAGCTGCGCGCGAAAAAGGCGCACGACGAATCCTCATCACCACAGACGGTGTTTTTTCGATGGACGGTACCATTGCGCAACTCGATAAGATCTGCGACCTCGCAGATAAATACGACGCCATGGTTCACCACGACGACTGTCATGCAACTGGTTTTATGGGCGCCACCGGTCGTGGTGTTCACGAATACTGCGGCGTCATGGATCGAGTCGACATCATCACCGGAACCTTCGGCAAAGCGCTCGGCGGTGGCTCAGGTGGCTACACCTCGGCCCGACAGGAGATTGTCGACCTATTGCGTCAACGCTCGAGACCTTATCTCTTCTCAAATACGCTTGCGCCTTCCATATGCGCGGCGTCCCTGAGAGTACTCGACATGCTGGAAGCATCGACCGCACTGCGGGATCGGCTTGAAGAGAACACGCATTACTTTCGTGCGCTGATGCAGGAGAACGGCTTTGCTGTACCTGAGGGCGATCACCCCATCGTGCCTGTTATGTTAGGTGATGCCGTCGCCGCACAAAACATGTCGGAGCGCCTGCTTGAACTCGATATCTTTGCCATTGGGTTCTTCTACCCCGTCGTCCCTCAAGGTAAAGCACGCATTCGTGTGCAAATCTCTGCGGGGCACACAACGGCAGACCTGGACAAGGCCGTTGCTGCCTTTGCGACAGCGCGGGACGAGTTGGCCGTCTGAAATAGATACGCGAGTATCTTTGGGGCACCGATATTCATTAGCCGTAGTTTCGTCAGGCGGCTTGCCAGCGCTTACTGACATGGTGTTTATTAGGTGATAATAAATCGAATAAGTAGGGCTCAATGGCAAGAGAGACCGAAGTCAAAATCCGAGCGGCAGTTACTAAGGCTTTAAACACGTCAGCCGCTTTTAATCGGAAGCTCAAGAATCCCTATCGTAAGCACATGTTTCTTACGGGCATCCACGAGCCCATGGCGGAAGAGTTGTCGCTCGATCACCTCGAGGTGTTGGGTGAGATACCAAAAACGCTTGTGGGAACATACGCCCGAATCGGTCCAAACCCTTTTAAACCTGACCCACGAGGTCACCATTGGTTTGTCGGTGATGGCATGGTGCACGGCATTCGGCTATCCGGCGGTAAAGCTGAGTGGTATCACAACCGATATATCAAAACAGGTACACTCGAGCGAAACGGCGGACCACTCGCAGCGGGTGGACCGCGACGTGGTGCACGCGACACGGTCAATACCAATGTCCTGAAATTGGCTGGAAAAACGTTAGCGCTAGTTGAGTCCGGGCCGTTTCCCTTTGAGCTTGACCGCAATCTCGATACGGTAGCATCGACAAACCTGCAAGGGACCTTAACAGCCCCGCTTAGCGCCCATCCTCATGAGGATCCTAAGACAGGTGAATGGCATGCCATCACTTACGAATCTGAAACACAGGACACCGTATGGCACGTCGCTATTAGTCCTGCAGGGGAGGTTATTGCAGAACGCCCTATTGCGGTACAAGATGGTCCGTCAATCCACGAGTGCAGCATCACTGACGACTACGTCATTGTGTTTGATCTGCCTGTCACCATCTCGCTACCGACACTCGCCCAGGGCTACAACTTTCCCTACCGCTGGAATAAGGCTCATCCCGCGCGCGTTGGACTCCTGCCGCGTCGCGGCGACGAAGACCAGATTGTCTGGTGTGACGTTGATCCCTGTTACGTTTTTCACGTCGCTAATAGTTTTCAGAATGACGACCGTAGCGTAACCATTGACTGTTGCGCCTACGAAAGCATGTTCGCGCATGGCCCCGACGGCCCTAACGGTGTTCCCTGTGGATTTGAGCGATGGCGGGTTGATTCAGATAATCAGAAAGTCACACGAACCTCGATTGATGCATCCCCGCAAGAATTTCCACGGATCGACGAGCGCCATTTTGGGCAGTCCTATCGACACGCCTGGGTCGTCAGTCAGCCCAGCGAGACCGTCTCAAATTTTGTCGCCGAGAATGCGCTATACCATCATGATCTTGAGACGGGTGAAAAGCGAAGCTACACCTTCGGTCCTGATCTTGTTGGCGGCGAGTTTGTGTTTGTCCCCCGAGCAGCAGATGCTGAGGAAGCCGATGGCTGGCTAATGGGCTTGGTTATCGATGCAAAAAACGACACGACCCAACTGCAATTCTTTGAAGCCCTCGACATTGAGCAAGGGCCTATCGGTGCGGTGAATATTCCCCATCGTATTCCACCTGGTTTTCACGGGAACTGGATACCCGATTAAACAGGTTTAATCACTCATAACGATAAAGGATGACTCAGATGCAATTAGATCTAGCAACGACGTCGATGCTCGCAGGCATGATGCTCAATGAGACACCTGCACTCAATACGCTGACGCCGGATGAGGCACGGCTGGTGTTCTCAGAAATTAACCGCTCAATGCCGCCCGGCCCTGCTAAAGTTAGCAGCCGTGACGTCGAGATCCCGGTTGGTGGCGGTAGTATTAGGGGTCGAGTCCTGGGGCCGTCCACCCCTGCTAAAAGCCTAATGGTGTATTACCACGGCGGTGGCTGGGTCATTGGCAGCATCGACGACTACGACGCTGTGGGCCGACACCTTGCAGAGGTCTGTAACTCGATTGTTGTCATGGTCGACTACCGAAAGGCCCCAGAGCATTCATTCCCAACACCGGTCGATGACTGTTATGCCGCGCTGGAGTGGGCCGACAACCACAGAGCCGATTTGAATGCCGTCGATCTACCGTTGGTGGTCGCGGGCGACAGCGCTGGCGGCAATCTTTCTGCCGTTATGGCGATACAGTCACGGGACAAGGGTGGGCCCAAAATTAACCTTCAAGCGCTGATCTATCCCGTAACGGATGGGAGAATGGGCGCGAAGAGCTGGGGCGATGAGGACAAGCAATTGTTCCTCAACAGCGATATCATGACCTACTTCTGGAAGCACTACGCTGACAGCTCGCAGAGACTCGATTACAGAGCTTCACCACTGTTAGCCGATGATCTCAGCAACCTGCCAACCGCTGTCGTACTAACCGCGCAATACGACATTTTGGTTGACGAGGGTAAAGCCTATGCAAAGGCCCTAGAGAGCGCTGGTGTCACCGTCAGCTACAAAGACTTTGCTCAGCAAATGCATGGTTTCTTTGCCATGCCTGCAGCATTGCCCGCTGCCAGTAAAGCCATGCAATGGCTGGCACAGGAGATGGACCGTCACCTCACGGCAGCGGAGCATAAGGATGTGGTGGTTGTCGGCGCAGGTTTCTCGGGCATGTACCAGCTCTACAAACTGCGTGAGCAGGGGCTTGATGTTCAGGTGTTTGAGGCCGGCTGCGATGTGGGCGGCACTTGGTATTGGAACCGTTATCCGGGCGCCCGTGTCGACATCGAGAGTATGGCCTACTCCTTCTCATTCTCAGATGAGCTGCAGCAGGAATGGGAGTGGTCCGAGAAGTACTCGCCTCAGCCCGAGCTTCTTAAGTACGCCCAACACATTGCAGATCGCTTTGATCTCAAAAGCCACATTGCTTTCAACACACGCGTCGCCAGCGCCCACTTTGATGAATACGCTGACGAGTGGCTCGTCACCACCGAGTGCGGTCGACGTATCAGAGCGCAGTATCTGGTCATGGCAACCGGTGTGCTCTCAGCGTCCAAGGAGCCAGACATCATCGGTAGAGAATACTATCAAGGTGCTACCTACCGAACCGGTTTATGGCCAAAAGAAGGTGTCGACTTCACGGGCAAGCGCGTCGCCGTCATAGGAACAGGGTCGTCGGCCGTGCAAGCGATTCCATTGATTGCCGAAGAAGCGTCTGAGCTCGTCGTTTACCAGCGCACTGCGACCTTCACGACGCCCGCATTGAATCATGCGCTGAAGAAAGAAGACGCGGACTCCATCAAAGCGAACTACGGCGAGTATCGAGCCACACAGAAGCTCAACGTGCTGGGCGTCGTTAACGAACGCTCAGTTGATCGGGCAATTGATGCAACTTCTGAAGAGCGAGAACGGCGGTTTACCGAGGGCTGGGAGAGCGGGATTCTTCCCGGGATGCTGTTCCAGTTCGCCGATTTAC
Organism: Pseudomonadota bacterium; assembly: GCA_009936895.1. Taxonomy (GTDB): domain Bacteria; phylum Pseudomonadota; class Gammaproteobacteria; order Pseudomonadales; family Azotimanducaceae; genus UBA4421. The sequence goes on along the minus strand of JAACDS010000302.1, from coordinate 7,400 downwards.
AAGTCGAGCAGGAAGCGAACGATCACATTTCCGAATACATCCGCGACCGCATTCGCGATACCGTGAAGGATCAACAGACAGCGCGGGATCTTTTGCCCACTGATTATCCCTACGGGACCAAGCGGCCTTGTATCGACACGAATTACTACGAGACCTTTAACCAGGATAATGTCTCACTAGTGAACCTTCGTAGAACGCCAATAGAGACCATCACCGACAAAGGCATCAAAACCGTGGACGGCGAGCGCGAATTTGACGCCATTGTGTACGCCACGGGGTTTGATGCTATGACCGGCCCACTGCTACGAGTCGATATACGTGGTCGAGGTGGCGTCAAACTTCAGGATGCCTGGGTTGATGGACCGCGCTCCTATCTTGGCATCGCAATACACGGATTCCCTAACCTGTTCACGATTACCGGGCCGTCGAGCCCATCGGTGCTCAGCAATATGCTGGTATCCATTGAGCAGCATGTCGACTGGGTGAGCGACTGTATCCAATGGATGCGAGAGGAAGGGAAAGCCATCATCGAGCCCTCAGACAGTGCTGAGCGCGAATGGGCGGAGCACACTGAACAACTAGCCAATATGACACTCTACCCCAAGGCGAATAGTTGGTACATGGGATCGAACGTACCTGGTAAGTCACGGATGTTCCTCGCTTATGTTGGTGGCGTAGGTACCTACCGACTCATATGTGATCAGATTGCGGCAAGCAGCTATCACGGTTGTGAGGTGGCCTAGGGTAGAAAGACGTAAACTTAAGGGCCGGCTAAGGACGAGACTTTTTTGTATTGTTATTGAAGCCACTGGAGAGAATGTCGCATGCAAATTTGGGTCGACGCCGATGCCTGCCCCGGCATGATTCGTGAAGTTATTGCGAAAGCGGGACATAAACGCGCGATTAACACCACCTTCATCGCTAATCACAGCTTCAGCTTGCCCAAGTCGCCTTACGTTCGGCTATATCAGGTACCCAGTGGCTTCGACGAGGCGGATAAAGAGATCGAACGACGTGTTAACGAGGGCGATTTGGTAATCACTGCGGATATCCCCTTAGCCTCCGACGTGCTCGAGAAAGCGGCTGTGGTACTGACACCTCGTGGTGAGCGATACACCGAAAACAATATTAAGCAGCGTCTACAAATGCGCGATTTCATGGAGACCATGCGCTCTTCGGGTGAACATGCGGGCGGCCCATCCGCCTTGAGGCTCTCCGATAGAAAACATTTCTCAGATCAACTGGATCGACTGCTGACCCGAGCACATCGTGCTCAAAAAGTAAGGTGATTTTTAATTTCTCATCATTTCCTTATGATCAGGCAACGTAGTTTTCAATAGCTGATCCACTTTCGCCACCAACAACTCGGCTTGATGATTCACTTGAAACATCACAGCATCGGAACTACTTAGCCACTGCCAACCCCGCGCAACCAACTCCTCTCTCTCCCGTTCACTTAATCCCATGCAATAATGGAAAATCATCTTTGGCGACTCAAAATCAGCCGCATTAATATACAAGTCATCAGGTATTAGTCCTGCATCATGGCCATCAGAGTAATAAATAGGTATTGCACCAGCATAGATGCATTCAAGGAGTTTTTCAGTAACGTATCCAGGTTGAGTGTGGCAGTTCTCTACGCAAATATTAAACTGCCTCCGTCGTAAAAATTCTAATTTATTTTCAGTTCTGCCAAGCGACTTTAAGCTTGCTCGCTCCCATCCTAATCCTCCCAAGCTAAAAAGCTCAGGATGTTCAACGGTGAGGAACGTCGCAAACTCACGGCGATATGAATATAACTCCCCACTGAAATTTCGATAATGATTAGTCGCCAGTAAACTAAAACCCTCAGGTCTTGCGCTTACTGGCGAAAAAAGGTGGTCTGGTCGGTTATCTGTCTCAATACAATACGGTGAGAAATACTCAGCATTCCTCGTAAACTCCCTTGACCGGTAGGTCAGAGTTAGGTCGCTTTCGAAGTCAATTAACTCCGAAGACAGCCAATTAGGTAGCTCAGCCTCAATCAAAATCGTGGGTATACCTAGTTTCGTAATATCCCAAAAGTGTCGGGTGTCGTCTCCTGGTGGATCTATAAAAATGACTAGATCTGCACATGAAGCGGCGAAAAAATTTTCAGGCGAAAATACCAAGCACCCCAGTTTTTCTACTGCACTCTTGAAACGTGGCATTAAGCTGTTGAGATTTGTACCCAAGGCTGTATCGCCATAAAACATTTTCTGGTTTTGATTAAGGGAATTGTATTTATTAATCACTGCAATTTTTTTCATGGCTTATCCAAATGATGGAAAATAATGATTTGATATCCCCTTTAAGTCTCAGGATGGTAATCCTAAAATCTTTCTTGAGTGGGAATTGAAACCTCCCCAATTCCCACAAAAAGTCAGCGCACTTAACTAAGCATTCGGGGGGGGGTGGCTTGAATGCTAGTTCCGAGCAGCACGGGCCTCTAGTCTCCCAGTCAAAAACTTCCAAGGCCCGAGTAAGCTTTAGCGCGCCCTCCTCTCCACCTACGGTACGGCTACACAAAGGATCCCACCAGAAATTAGTAACTACAACAAAACAAAAGTCACAAATGCAATCCTTCATATGTTGTGGAAATTTGCTAGTAATAGCTTATCCTAGGTAACACTGTGCAACACCTAATGCCGTGGGCTTGCTAGATGAGTAAGAAGACCCGAGATTTTTATCATATCCAGGATAGGCTTCCCATTGCTTGGAGATATCTATCCGCCAATGCCTTATCGCACACGGCCGAGATTTCAGCGCTGTCAGCGTCAATAGAAGAGCAATGGCAGGAGCTGCAACCAGCATCATCTGAAATCAGAGATTTCTACAGTTTAATCAACAGAAAAATTGAGGTTTTGGAGAGTGCTCTACGAGAATTGACTAGTACTGAAGACGTTAATGAACAGCAAATCAATAACCCGCAAAAGCTGGTAGAGGTAAGTCTGAGTAGCAGTGGACTTGGCTTTTTTTCTGAAAGAGTCGCAGAAGAGGATGAGCACATTCAAATCACTTTATTTTTCGATACCGTAGGAACAAATCTGTGTATGCTCGCGACGGTTTTAGAATCTAGACTGTCAGCTGATTCAGAAAATCCTGGATATTGGGTACGTGTAAGATTTGCACGGGAACAGGACGAGGAAATAGATCAATTACTTGCTCATGTCACACAGCGCCAAATTGAAAGGTTATCTAGATCTCAGGTTCAAAACGGCACCAACTAGGTTAACAGTTTGCTACGGTAAGGTGTTGCATGTTGTAATGTAGGGAAGTGATTCCACAACCCTTGGCTTTTGCAGAGTTCTGTTACAAGCGCCTACCGCATCGCAAAACAGTTTTTCGTTCTTTACGCTGTGTTGCACGAACCAACTCTTCGCATCGCTTAGGCTTCTGCTACCCCTAAAAAAGGTTAAATCTCGTTCGCTGCGGGCGTCAGCGGCAGCTTTTATACAAGACTCCCATGTTTTTTCAGTACCACCTTCGTTATTCCCAGGGTTCGATGCTACGTTGGACGCGTCTGCACTAACTACTGTCATTGATTGCGTTATAGCGCACAACAAAAGTCCTAAAACTGTCGGCTTAAGCGCTTTAATCCGCAATTTATTTTTTTGTGTAGATCCCGGGCTGACATTCATCGAAGGAGTCTTCAAATATATCAGAAAAGCTTTGAACCGCTTCTGCCATGGAACCACTTTCCATAATAGCCTCAGCAATAGCAACGGTGCCACCCGTGCGCACGATCTCATTGCAAACCATGCATGCAGTAAGCAGCGAAGGCTGAGACGACGCCCCGGAAACCAAAACCATATCAAATAGCTCTTCTTTCGCGGCCATTAAAACGGCATCGTTGACTTCCGTCTCTGATCCAATATGCTTAACCAGATTAAACTCTACTGCGTCGTTACTGGCTGCTGCCTTCATAAGCTCGCTATCAAACGTTTCGCTTCCCGTATCGACGCAATGAAGGCTGATAGAGCTTGACCAATTCGCATGGCGAAGGAACTCCGACAAAAAAGCAGAGTCAATTGTCCCTAACTCCAAGATTCGAGTGGCAGAGATATCCCCGGCCAGCTTGATAAATGAAGCAAACTGCTCTGTTTTTCTGAAAGTCATTTACTTTGCTCTCTTTTTCAAGACCACCAACCTGCTTCAATAGCGTATGAAATACCTATCGCTATCGGGGAAGGGTGGCCATTTTTAGTCTCTAAGTCAACCTTAGCTGTCCCCCTTACATACATTTACGACTCAGCAACTAAAGAAGCTTCTAATCTCAAAACAAATACCAAAATCTCTGCAATAGCACGATACAGCTCTGGTGGTATTTCATCTCCGAGAGGTACAGTCGACAGGAGACATGCAAGTTTTGCATCTTCAATAATAGGCACGCCCGCCTCCTTTGCTCGATTAATTATTTCTCCCGCGATAGCGCCATCTCCGGTTGCTGTCACGATTGGAGCGCCAGCATGGTCGTACTGCAGGGCTACGGTAGTCTTTTTAAACGTAGTTGTTTTTTGATTATCGCCTGTCATACGGAGATGTCGATATCCAACTTATGACTACTGAGCCCCGTTTCAGCGTTATCTGATTCCGCCGCGATTGCGCTCAACTGTATCTGCTCAAAACCAACCGCCCTCAACATGCTGTCAAGCTCAAGAGACGACCTATCAAACCACCCAAGCATCTTTTCAACTAATGTGAACTCAGCTCGTATGCGCTGATTAACCAATTCAATAAATATCTTCACAGCTCCTGCCGCTTCAAGCTCAAACTGTAATGTCACGCTCCACTCGTAGCCATCACCAGGCTCGGAGCAAGGCTTGCGGCAGAGGTCTACGTCAATTTCCGCGATTTGATCCCCCCAAGACAGGGGAAGTGTCGCATTCCACTTTGCCACGCCAGTGTCAGCGGGAGTGGAGGCAAGCTGCTGTTTTGTGATTACCCCTAGTGCTATGTCGATCTCACCAATGAGACGTGTTAGCGCGGACCGTTCAGCAGCACTGATATTCGGGGATGCCAGAGCCGCAAGAGCACGATCGCGGAAAGTGAGGAATATTGTTTTGATTGACCGCGCAGCCAAAAGAGGTCTATTCGCCGCCCACAACGCCTCTGTGAAAATACCTGAAAGAATGAAAACTGATTTTATCTGCTCAGCTGATAGACTAGTGGCACTCAGCATATTGCTTCCCAGCAATTTTGTGAGTTGAGCTCCGTCGACTATGCTAGACGCTCCAAGAGATTTTGAGCCTCCGGCTAAAGCAGTTACTAAAGACGCTATTCCATTGAACCCCTGAGCTTCTCCTCGTAATAGCGAGCCTTCAACTTCGCTACTTTTGCCGCTACTCAGCCCGCCAATAGGTGATTGATTAACGATCCTCAAGACAAGACTTGGCTCAATCTGCTTAACTTCAAGCATGACTCTTTGTCCAGGCTGAACAGGAATATCTCGAGGCGTGACAAAGCTCTGGCCGCCCAACGAGAGAATTAACCTCCCATCAGGCGCTCGGTCACTAACTAGAGCACTTATCGTTTGGCCAACTCGCCAATTTGCCAGCATTATGCCGAAATTTCTCTGGTCTACTCGCGAGGGAGTCAAGGTCAGCTGGAGCTCTTCCAAATTGGCTCTCCGGCGGCACAATAATCTAATCTACACTATACTCGTAAACTCACAAGCGACCCAAAGGTAGTTTAGGAAAACTTTGTATGGATATTGCTACGATAATCGGATGGCTTCTGAGCATTGGTATGGTTGGCGCCCTCATATGGCAGCAAGACCAAATGACCATGTTCTTTGGTACAGATACAGCAATAATTTCAATCGTGTTTGTTTTCGGAGGTACGCTTGCCGGGACCATGATGAGGTACAGCATGGGGCACTTTATTAGCTCCCTAGGAGTTGTAGCGAGAATTTTCGGCAGCGGCGCCCAAAACCCACAACAATTGATTGATGAGATTGTTGACATGGCCGATGTTGCTCGTAGGAGCGGATTCTTAGAATTAGAGAAACGTAAAATTTCGAATGACTTTCTAGCTGATGGCATTCGACAGGTCATAGACGGAAGCAAGCCGGAAGTACTTAAACAAACGATGCTATCCAATATGAAAGGAATAGTTGATCGTAACTCGGCGAGCGAGAAAGTTTGGAGGTCTATGGGTGATACATCGCCGGCATTTGGCATGATCGGAACGGTAATTGGGCTTGTGGCAATGATGGCAAATATGGATGACCCAAAAGCTATTGGTCCTGCAATGGCTGCCGCCCTTTTAACCACTCTATGGGGCTCAGTCTTGGCTAATGTTTTTTTTCTACCCGTCGCTGACAAACTCAAGTTTCGATCCAATGATTCAAAACTGAGCTTATTGATAAGCATCGACGGTGTAATGGCCATTCAAGGTGGCCAAAACCCTCGAGTCATTGCAAGCGTACTTGCCGCTTATTTAGATCCGACAAAAGCTTCAAAAAACGATGATTCACGAAAAGGTGATAAAGAAGCGGCATGAACGCAGATCCTAACGGACTAGACGAAGAAGAGGATGACGGACCAGATCAGGGCTGGCTTGTAACGTTTTCTGATTTACTTTCGCTCCTGCTGTGCTTTTTTGTAGTTCTGTTGTCAGTGGCGGACTTCGATCCAATCAAATATAAACAAATCCAGTCAAATATGATTAACGCCTTCGGTGTACAACGGGATATACCGCTTGAGGACATTCCCAAAGGTACCAGCGTCGTCGCGACTCATTTTCAACCTGGCATCCCTGACGAGACACCCATTGAAACCATCCAACAGATCACAAGAGAGCAAGAGAGAGATTCGCTTAGGCTGGGTGAACCCGATGCTGAGCAGCAGCGAGAGCGTGATATGCGAGAGGCCGTTGAGACACTGGACGAAATGATGCAACTCGTCAAAGACACAGAAATAGACGCAGAAATGCTACGCAAGCTGCTAAGAGCCGAAATTGAAGCTGGCCAAATAGATGTTGAGAGTGAAGACAGGACTATTCTCATCCGCATTAGAGAGCGTGGCTCGTTCTCCTCAGGCTCAGCGTACCTTAATAACGAGTTTGTGGGGGTGATAGATAAGATTGGGGTAGCGTTAGGACAAATCGAGGGGAGAATATTTGTAGAGGGGCACACAGATAGCATACCCATCAATTCATTTGCTTATCCATCCAATTGGGACCTATCAGTATCGAGAGCCGCTTCAGTGACAAGAAGATTAGTAAGGACAGAGACTGGGGTTTCGCCACGTCGAATTACTGCATCGGGGTTCGCTGCAACTAGACCGCAAGCCATAAACTCCAGCGCTGCAGGTAGAGCCCGAAACCGCAGAGTAGAAATAATAATCAAACAGCCTATCGATCGTTTTGAGTGATATGCG
>JAACDS010000038.1 GCA_009936895.1 Pseudomonadota bacterium | reverse complement strand
TTTTGTTGGCGCGGCAACCGGAGCCATTGCCGCCTATCTGGCAGTCATGATGGGCCTCGCACCGCACCTGAGTTATGCACTGCCCGTCGCCGCCATTGCAGCAGTTGGGGGAGCGGTAATCGGTGCGCCGCTTGCGGTCATTATGATCGTAATCGAATTGACGGGGTCCTACGCCTACGGCCTCAGCGCCATGCTCTGCGTCATCTTATGTTCTGTGTTAACGCTTCGGCTTTGCGGGCTGTCTTACTTCGACCGGCAGCTAGTGGACCGCGGCATCGACCTGCGCCTTGGTCAAGAGCATGTGGAATTGTCCTTAACTCCAGTGAGCGAAATCCAAGGGGGCGACTTTGTTCGCTTGTCCAATGATGCATCGGTCCAGCAGGCCCGGCAGGCGTTGAGTGAGGCATTAGCCACCGAGGCCTACGTGTGCGACGACGCAGGTACTTTGGTGGGTAAAATCGATATTCACAGCCTAAACCACGCCACGTCACTGACCGCGGCCTTAGATCCCAGTCCAACCGTATTGGCCGCAGATGCTAACCTCAATACCGCCATGACCACCGCCAGCACCTTTGTTGGTGAGAGCATTCCTGTGGTGGATCAAGGCCGGTTGGTGGGCGCGCTGAGTGAAGGCGATATCTTCAACAAAGTGTTACAAATTCAAGCAAGTTTGAGACAACAATGATGATTCATGCCTCTTTTCATTCCCGACATTGGCTGCTGCTAGGAGTTAGCCTGCTTTCATTACTGGCACCGGCAGTTCACGCCGAACCATTCCAAGCCGGTCTTAATGCGGTGGAGCGCGAACACTACGCAACAGCGTTTCGCGCCTGGAAGGGTTTGGCCGAGGACGGAGCGTCGGAAGCGCAAAATAATATCGGCTATCTCTACGAGCGAGGCTATGGTGTCAAACAAAGCTATACCCGCGCCATTGAGTGGTACAAAAAGGCCGCCGACCAGAACTCCCCGGAAGCCTTGCACAACTTAGGTATGCTGGCTTACCAAGGATATGGCATGCGCCAGGACTACCTAGCCGCCAAACGCTACTTTACCGCCGCAGCAGACCTGCAGATGGGTGACGCGCAGTACATGCTGGGACTGATCTATTATCAGGGCAGCGGCCTGAAAAAGAACACCGCCAAGGCTCGAGAGCACTTTTTAGAGGCTGCGAAGCTTGGCAACCCTGAAGGCCAGTTCATGACTGCCTTTATGTTCCAAGGTGGTGAGGGACATCCGGCCGAGAAAGCAGAGCCTCTGAAAGCCTTCATTTGGGGGATGGTGAGCAAACTCAATGGCTATCCGGACGCAGACTCAATATTAGAGTTCAGCAAAATGCAGCTCTCTAGCAGCGTCCAAGAGAAGGCAGCGGAACTGGCACGCAGCTGCTTTGATAGCGGCTATGCCAGTTGTCCGACATAAAACCAGCACTAAGGCACTGTTTTCTCTTTTTTGAAAAATCGACTAAAGATGCTGCGGATTTCCCCGATAGTAAGGTGTAGGCAAAGTTTTTGGATTGCATGTGTCACATTTTGCGCAGTACATAAAATCGCTAGCGATTTTCAGCGAGGACAAACAGCAGGAAATTCGCTGGTTGTTTGATTCGCTGATTAACAGTCTGGCGATTGCCGAGCGAAACGCTCAGGCACAGCGGCACGCTTCTGCGGGCACTTCGCTACGTCACGCAAAAAATCTGATGCGGTTTTTGGATCGAAGCTTTCAGGATCTACCCGATTCGCAATTGGTCGGACACTTGAATGATTTCTTTGGCATGCTCGAACGCTCAATGGATCAAAGCATGCAGCTGCCATTAGAAGAAGATCTTCAAGAAATTAGGTTGTTAGTCTGCGACCTGCAAAAAGGTTGGGAGTCCCTGTTGATGCCAACCACCTCCTCGCCTTCTCAGACCGTTGCTCACCGCAGCGACCTGTCCGCGGAACTACTGGCCTAGAGGTATTCGAACAAACTCAGCTGAGCGACTTTGGCAAAAGAGGTTTGGGTTGCTTCCAAACGGGTCATCTCTTGGTTGAAGCGAGTGATTGCTTCGGCGTAGTCCAAATCTTCCTCTGTCGACAACATAGTCCGCAGCCGCAGCCGCGTGTCTGTATTAATTTCCATTTGAGTTTCAACACTTTGAATCTCGCTACCGACCTTGCCTATCGACAGAGCCAGACCATCGTGAAGCGCTGAAATCTCTCCCAATGCACGCTGAATATTGGACGAGTCGTCACTTTGCAGAGCGGCGATAAAGTCATCTAACGCGTCAAAAAATCCCACACCCACAATATTATCTGCAACACCCACAGCGCCCTCGGTCACGTCTATCGTGCCAAGTGTTGGTTGTGCAGTGGTCTCTACTGGCCCATTGCTTTTCGCGGTGAAAACCAAGCTGTCCCCTGACAGAGATGCGGTATAGGCAAAGGCGTCATAATCCTCGTGGCCCGTGATATCGGTCAATAAATCCTGAGCATCGGTCGGCGCGCCGTCGCCATCATGAGCCAAGATCAGACTGGTTGTTCCGTCTGACAAGGCCTGATCAATGGTGAATGGCCTCAGACTCGCGACGGATACGCTAAACGTTGCGGGAGTACCGGGCACGTGGCGATCCGTAGAAGAAAACACATCTAAACCGTTACGGTTTTTCCCCAGCTGGCGCTCATCGCTGACGTTTACCAGTGTTTGGCGGGCATCGCCCTGATACAAAACGCTGCCGTCGTTCTGAGTCTGAAAGGCCGTCACTTCGGTATTGCCGCCGGCGAAAATAGAATTTCCGGTTGCGTCACGGGTGTTGGCGATGCTCAGCATCTCATCCCGCAAACCTTGAACTTCCACCGCGATGATCTCGCGATCCTTGGCGGACAGTGTGGCATTAGCGCCTTGTAACGCCAGCTCTTTCACCCTAACCAAAATATCCGAGCCGTTGGTCAGAGCCGTTTCTTCAAGCTGATATCGGTCTTTCAATTGGCCCATCAACGCCTGATAGGTGTCTTCTTTGGCAATGGCCCGATCAAGGTTTTCAATCGTGCTGACCTTCATCGTGTCATCACTGGGCCGAACTATTTCCTTGCCCGTCGCCAACTGCTCACGCGTTTTAGCCACTTGAGCAGAGGTTTCTTGCATGGTGTTAAGTGAGCGCTGGAAGCTCAGAGCGGTAGAAATTTTCATCGGGATCTCCCTTACAATCTCAGAATCGCATCAAACAGCTGATTGGCGGTTTGAATCAAACGCGCCGATGCTTGATAGGACTGCTGAAAACGAATGAGGTTGGCTGCTTCTTCGTCCAGGTTGACGCCGGCCACCTTGTCGCGGGCTTCATTGGCTTGCTCGTACACCACCTGCATGGCTTCTTGAGTCACCTGTGCCTGACGCGCCGTGCTGCCCGCTTGATTGAGCAGTCCAAGGTAGGATTCATGCAACGTGTCGTTATTACCCAGAACCTTAGCCCCTTCGATATCGATCAAGCGCAGCAGATTTTCATTGCTGCCAAAGCCGTCGCTGTTGTTATCGATGCTAAAGGTGTCACCAGACCTTGGTATGCCATCCAATGTCACCTGAAGATTCTGATATTGAATCGGCTGACCCGCCACATAGGATCGCTCGGCCACGATGGTTGAGGTCTGAGTATCCGTAATCTGATAAGTGGCATCCGACGTAAAGTTGATTTGCAGCGGCGAAGAACGCAGTTGCAATGGATCGGTTTCGCCTTTTTCGTAGCTGGCGCTTAACGCCGCCGTATTGCCCAGAGAGCCCGTGGTAAACACGATCAGATCTTCGCTCAGGGTGTTGGGCACCTCCAACGTCGTCGCAAAACCCAGCTTGGCCAGATCTGAGGCGCTACCTGTTTCCGACAAGGTCAGCGCCACCGTACGATCGCTGGTATCACCGGCACTGCGGGTCGCTGTGATAGCAATACCTGCCTGAATGTCACCGGAAATGCCCGTGAACACGGCACTGCTGCTACCCAGAGATATGGTTTGATCCTCAAAGCCCGCTGTATTCGTTAGGATCAATGCCCCGTCAAAATCTAGCCTTGCCTGAACATTGGTGTTGCTGCTTTGGGCGTTGATGTTATTGACTAAGGCTGTGGTGCTTTCAATTGCCGTGGCGCTGTGGACACTCACGTTGTTGATCGTCAGCGCACCCGTCGTCGTCGAGATGTCATTCACCGGAATGCGTATTTCGTTTTGCGCCGATGCGCTTAGCGCCAAACCGTCAGAAGCGATCGTGGTATTGAGCCAGCTCGCGACCGCACTGCTCGTTAAGCTCGCTCCTGGTACCAGTTCAAGCGCAGGCAGCGCGATGCCATCGAGCTTTAGCGCACCATCGGCGATCACGGTCATCGTGCTCGTACCGCTGTTTGTCAGGCCGGGCAAGGCGCCACCGCGCAACAGAGCTTCCGCTGTTACTTCCAAGCTGCCGTCTTCCAAAGTACCGATGACGGCCTTGGCGCTACTGCCTAGGGACCAACTTTGATCTGTGTAACCGGCAGCGCCGTTGAGGTAGTCGTTGCTGTAGGTACTGCCTGAGACGAAGCCGTTTTGTTCGCTCAACATAACACTTTGTTGCGCATCGGTGAGCTCGCTACCAAACAGGTGTCGACCGTTTCGCGTGAACACCTGCAGCTCGGCGTCACTGCTGGTGCTTTTATCCATACTGAGCTGCAAATTTGAAGTGCCCGCCGGCAGGATCATTTTCGCCAGCGAATAGCTGGTGCTTACCGTCAGCGCGGCATCGATGTTCAGATTGTTGACCAGCAATGAATCCAGACTGGAAATAGAGCCCTCGGCAACAGCATTCTCAACGAGCCGAATACTGGCACTGGTGTCACTGATGTTGGAAACGCTCTGGGACACCCGGAACAGGTCGCCGGCAGCCAAAGACTTAGGGTCTTCAATCGCCACAGCGATGCTGCGAGATGCTCGAAATTCACCGCTGATACTCAGAACGTCACCGGCCTGCGCCTGACCATTAAGGCTAATGGTTAGACCGTTCATAGTGATTTGCTGGGGTGAACCACTGGACGCGTAGCGCAGACCTGAGAGCGTGTCTTCGGCAACCCAGCGTGTGTTCGGGGCATCATAAGCAAGGTTTATGGGACGCAGATTCGCATCGCCGGATTCATCCACGCTGACGCTTAGCGTCGTGCTTCCATCGGCCGTGCTGTAATCCACAGCCAATTCCGGTGAGGCGGCGAACAAGGGAATTCCCGCCTGTTCTGCCATGTCCATGCCCTTGGCGTGGGCGGTATTGATCTCGCTCATAAAGGTCGAAGCGATGTCATCCAGTTTGGCCATTGCGGGGGCTAACATCTGGTCGCGAAACGCCAGCACGCCGCCCAACTCGCCACCAATCAGTCCGGACAGATTCACCGGATCTTCAAAAGGATTGAGTTGGAGCTCAGAACGGTTAGGTGTACCCGACAAAAAATTGACGCCTATAGCAACCGACTTCAGCCCGTCAACCACCACAGCGGTTGTCGAACTCGTGCCAATGCCCACAATAACCGAGCCATTGCCCTGTTCTCGCACAGAAATCCGCGTGATCTCGGCCATTTGGCGGAGTACTTGGTCGCGACTGTCCAGCAGGCTGGCGGGTTGCCTGGCAACATCCGATGACTTTTGCAAACCAGAATTGATACTGGCCAGTTGCTCTGTCAGCACATTAAACGTGGCGACCCGATCTTCCGCCACTTTGCGGGTTTCTAAGTCAAGGCCGTCCAACTGGGTGGCAAGGCCATTAAAGCGGGAAGCGAGGGTTTGTCCCTCATTGAGCACCTGATTGCGTAACACTTCCGAAGAGGCATCAACGCTTAGGGCACGCAGGCTATCGAAAAAACTGCCTAAGGCAGGCGTCAGAGACGCATTTTTATTACCGAATACGTTAATCAACCGCTCGGTGTTTTCGATCAGCGGCGACTGCGCATTCAGGTCGCTGATACTGATACGCAGCGACGATTCCACTTGACCATCGTAAGACCGGCGCACGCCGTCGGCGATGGCACCACTGCCCAGATAAAACAGGCCATTCTTTGTAGGCAGGCCTTCCTGCAAATCGAGGTCTTGTCGGACATAGCCGTCCGTATTGACGTTGGCAATGTTGTTACTGACAACCGATAAGGCCAGCTGGCTGTTTCGAACCGCAGAACCGCCAATAGAGAGGAGATCTGTCATAGATCACCCTTGGTAAAGGTCAGCGGGCGCGTCCCGCGCTGTAATTCGTAGCTGCCTTCCCCTTGCTTGAGCTCAAAACCCCGAGACTGACTCAGCGGCATGGACTCGCCGCGACTGCCCTTACTCGGGTTGAGGTTCAGCTGGTTTTGCAGTGCTTGGGCGATACCAAAGGTACCTTTGCCCGCGAGTTCCGTAGACATTTGCTGATCGAACATGGACTCATAAGTTTTAGTCGCCTCGGAATCCAATAGCCCAGACCGTTCTGTGGCATCGCGCATGGACTTCAGCATCATGTTGATAAAGATAGACTCAAATTGTTGGGCGACTTCCTTCGTGACCTTCTCTTCACCCTGGACAGCGCCTGCACGCATTTGCGCAAGCCCGGCAAAGTCTAGGGCATTGGTCATTCGTGGGTCTGGTGTGATGGAATCTGTCATGGCCGCTAGATAACCAACAGTTCAGCGCGAAGGCTGCCTGAGCTTTTTAGCGCTTCTAAAATCGCGATAAGAGAGGAGGGGCTTGCGCCCACTTGATTCACCGCTTCGACGATATCTCTTAGATCGACACCAGGCTGGAACAGGAACATCGGGTTCACCTCTTCCGTTACTTCGATGTCGGCGTTTTGAACTTCTACCGCCTCACCACCGCCGCCAAACAGACCGGCTTCCGGCTGAACGACTTCGTTAGTGGCTGCGATGGAAACCGACAAGCTGCCTTGAGTTACTGCGGCCGCGGTCACCTTTACCGTACGGCTGATCACAACCGTACCCGTACGCGAGTTCACAACGACCCGAGCCTTCGGTTCACCTGGGATCACGTCAATATTCTCAACCATGCTGAGAAACCCAACCCGGTCCGGCAGGCTCAGAGGCGCACGGACGGCAACCGATCTGGCATCCATCGCGTTCGCTGTACCTACACCGAATTTTTCGTTAATCGCATCTGATATCGCACTGACCGTCGTAAAGTCCGTTTGATGGGCGTTCAAAACCACAAACTCCGATTCGCCAAACGGCGTTTCGACGGCTCGCTCGACGAGCGCGCCATTCGGTACTCGGGCGGTCGTTGGCACACCGATATTGATTTCTGATCCGGCGGCATTCACTTCGATACCAGTAGTCGTCAGCGGGCCTTGCGCTAAGGCATAAATCTGTCCATCGACACCACGCAGCTCAGTCATGACCAAGTTACCGCCCCGTAGGCTGGTCGCAAGGCCAATAGTCGCCACATTCACATCCACCGATTGTCCCGGCTTCGCAAAGGGGGGCAGAGTGGCCGTCACAAGGACAGAAGCGACGTTGTCGAGCTTGGTTTTGTCGTAGGCCAGATTCGCGACACCGCGATCGAACAGATCGTAATTGGAAATCGGGCCGTCTACGTCTACACCCAATCGATCCAAGACCTTTTTCAAGCTTTGGGCAGTGAACGAAATTTTGTCTTTATCGCCCGTTCCCTGCAGGCCGACCACCAATCCGTAACCGATCAGCTGGTTCGGACGCGCTCCGGCGACCGAGGTAAGGTCCTTGATACGGTCTGCTGACGCCTGATTAAGCAACATGGGCTGCACGATCAGAGATAGGAACAGGGCCAGAATATTAGCTCTTTTGAAATTCATTAGAATGGCCACACTTTGTTAACAATATTGGTACCCCAAGGCACCTTGGCGACGGCGGACAAATCTCCTGAACCCTCGTAGGAAATACGGGCGTTGGCCAAACGTGATGACAGTACGGTGTTGTCCGGCTGGACATCGCGTTGATCAACCAGTCCGAGCACCTGAATGGTCTCGCTACCCTCGCTCAGCGTCAGACGCTTCTGCCCCTTAATCAGCAAACTTTCATTCGGCAATACCTGTATTACCGTTGCCGCGATGGCACCGCTTAACGATGCTGCTTGGTTGGCGGTACCCGATCCCTTGGACTCGATTTTCAAATCATCGAACGGGATAACCTTTACGGCTTCTTCAAAACGATTGCCCTGCAACCCAAAGGCGCCTTGCAGTGCCTTTAGAGGGCTATTAGAACCCTCGCGAGATGTCTCTACACCGCTCTGGCGTTGAGCCTGAGTCGCTTCGGTGAGAACGACCGTGATGATGTCTCCAACCTGAAAATTCTTCTTATAGCCAAAGCGATAACGGGCATTGCTGTCGGCAAAAATCGAGCCGGTTACCGAGGTGATCTCTGC
>JAACDS010000037.1 GCA_009936895.1 Pseudomonadota bacterium | reverse complement strand
CACCCCTGCTAGCTGGCGAGAAGCGTGGCAGTTTCGGCTTTACCGAGCCGGATGACGCAGAACCTACAAGCGGTGTTATCGAGGGCGAACGATTGATCATTAACGGTCAAAAATCCTATGTCACCGGAGGTGCAGACGCCGACTTCATCAACGCCCTCGTTCGCATCGAAGGACACGGCCCCTCCATGGTGGTCATCGACACACAAACCGAAGGCGTAATTTTAGACAGACGCTTCAACTCGCTGGACGGCAGCCACCACGCAGCATTTCGTTTCGAGCAGGTAAGTGTACCCGTCGCCCATGTTATTGGTGAGCTTGGCCAAGGGCTGCCCAAAGCTATGCGGCAGATTGGTGATGTGCGTTTGTTATTCGCCGCCCAAGCCTGCGGCTATCTCATCTGGGTCATGGATTTACTTCAGTCGCACTTACAGAACCCTGACACAAGCGGCGCCCCTCGAGGAGATAAGGACGTGGTGCGTTGGCACTACGCCGACCTGCGCATCAAAGCCTTTGCTGCGCGCAGCATGCTCTACCGCACCGCCCGACTTGCCGACCAAGGCGAAAACATTGTCAACGAAGGCATGGCCTGTAAAGTATTTGCTACCGAATGCATTGGTGAGGCGGTGGACACCGCCATTCAACTTGTCGGTGGCAGCGCCCTGGTAGACGATCATCCCTTGGCCATTTTGTATAAAAAGGTGAGAGCATGGCGTTTGGCTGAAGGCGCCAGCGACGTGCTGCGCTTAAACATTGGCCGAGGCATTTTAGAGCTAGGCAAAGGGCGCATCTAAACCCACACGACTGAACACGTCACCACCTGTCCGCAACTAGAGAGAAACATTATGAAGATCAAGAACGTTAAGCCTGTGACCTTATCGCTACTGCTTGGCCTCAGCCTTAGCGGCTGCACCTACGTTTCGTTGAGCGAGGCAGGCAGCCGAGTAAACCAAAGTTCACTAGAGGCAGTAAGTGAATGCACGCTGGTCGGTGATGTATCGAGTCAGACCAAGGACAAGGTGTTGCTGGATCGCAACAACGGCAAGGTAAAGCAGGAGCTGATCGTCTTGGCTCGCAATCGGGCCGCTGAATTGGGCGCCACGGATCTGGTGCAAACCGGCAGCGTGGAAGGCGGCAGCGCAAGCTTTAAGGCCTATCGCTGCGACTAGGGCGAGGTGCTAGGGCAAATCGCTCTTTTGACCGAAACGCTCAAGGTTTTCTTCCCTGCTTTGCGCAGACTTTTTGATCAGCACGTAGGCAGATCCAACGCCGCCTCGGTTGCGTTGGGCAGAACAATAGGCCAGCACCAGCGGGTGTTGGGTTAGCCAGTGAGCGACATAGCTTTTCAGTCGGGCAGGCGTCGCGCTCCGCAAACCCTTGCCATGGCTGATCAGCACGCAACGCCAGTTGTTCTTATGAGCTTTGTTGATCAGCTGGTAAATATCGCCACGGGCTTCCTTCACCGTTCGTTGATGAAGATCCAGCTCTCGAGCGATGTCATAACCGCCTTTGCGGAGCTTATTGAACACCGCCAGCTGAATGCCGTCCTGACGCCACTCCAATACTTCCAGCGGGTCTCGCAGCTTGACCTCACCCAAGGTCAAAAAATTCGACTCGTCTTCCTCGGTTTGAAACTCTTCCGCGGCTTTGCGCAGCACGTGCTGCTCGTCGGCGGTTTTAGGCTCGGGAGGTTTGAGGGTTTGGTTGCCCTTGCTGAGCGGTTCAACATCCTTCATCGCCGACGCGAAGTCGGTAAAGTCACCATCTAATGCATCGGCAGAGAGAGGCCCACCCTTTGCCCTACTGGGATCGGCATCCTGATCTTTGTCTCGATCATGAGGCATGGCAAATGTCCTGCTTCTTGTTATTTGACCCACGCTAGACTTTTAGCCAGCGTGAGCGCCCACCACATCAATACTGGGAAAACGATCTGAGCGCGTCGCCTGTTGCGGGCGGTTATCTTTCTGATGGTAGGTAAAAACCGCTGACAGTTTGACTGCATTCGAGGTGTTGCGACCGGCTGCGTGAAACAGCCGACAGTGAAACAACAACACATCCCCAGCGTTAAGCTCCACAACCTCAGCGCGCTCTATCAGTCTCCAATTCTCTTCCAGGTCCGGCCGCAAAAACAAATCCGCGTCCAATCGCTGGGTATCAATATCCAATCGATGCGTTCCCGGAATGACCTTCAAAGCACCATTTGCCTGATTTTCTTCTCCCAGCGCGAACCATACCGAGATCAGTTCCGGTCGCTCAAAAGACCAGTAACGAACATCCTGATGCCAAAGCGTTGCACTGCTGAAACCCGGGTGTTTAGTCATAACGCAATTGTGATGGCATTGAGACAGGCATACGGCGTCGCCCATCAAACCCTGTAACACCTGCAGAACCTGAGGCTGGGTCGCCAAAAACTTCAGCTCATCAGAACGGGCGTAGGCGTGCAGCAAACGCCTCGGCGTTTTGCCACCCAGCGCGTCGCGACTTTCCGGTGCACCAGGGTAACCAACATCGGCCTCAAATTCCGCCGGCCCTACCAACGGCTCCATGTCCCCCATAATGTGTTCGCAGAGTTGGGCCCGCATGGCGTGGTCGACAACATCGCGCAACACCACAAAGCCGTGCTCGGCAAAGTACGCTTTTTGCTCGGCAAGGGTAGCGTTAGGGGGTTGGATTGCGATCGGCGGCATAACGCGTTCTAGTCCTCAGGCTTGCTGGCTCTCGTGCAAATTTTTTTCCAGTAGCGGATCACCATTAACGGTGATTTTAAGCTCACCGCTGGCTGCCCAATACCTCGCTTCAATGTAGTGATGCTCTTCCCACTCCAGCTCTACATTGGTCCAAACGTACTGCGGTTGTTTTTCCGACGCGTCACGGCGCTTGCGCAAACAGCCGTCCAGCCAGAGTTATATGGCACCGTCATCCGTGAGCAAAAACTCAAAGGTCTTGTGTCGATGATCAAAAGTCAAAGTCTGAGACAAGGCCGGCTCCTCATGGCATCTCGTAGTAATGGCTTGAATCATAGCAGCGCCATGGCACCAGTCCGCGTGAATTTTCTCAACAACTTTGGCTTTTCAACCCGTAGTATCAGTTCTTTGTGAAACCCAACGAGAGGCCTCATGTCTGAGCCACAGACGAATCCTGCAAAGTTCGCCAAGGTGCTGAAATCCAGAGAAGTTGTCGCATTAGCGTTTGGCGCCATGATTGGTTGGAGTTGGGTCTTGATGACCGGCGTATGGCTCACCGACGCCGGCAGCTTGGGCACCTTGATCGCCTTCTCAATCGGCGGTTTCGCCATTGCCCTTATCGGCCTGACCTACAGCGAGCTGGCCTCGGCCATGCCCAAGGCTGGTGGCGAGCATATCTACACGAAGCGTGCCTTGGGAAACCGGTGGTCGTTCGCCTGCACCTGGGCACTGCTGTTTGCCTATGTCAACGTCTGCCTGTTTGAGGCGGTGGCGCTACCCAGTGCGGTAGAGTATCTGTTTCCCAACATCCGCTTGGGTACGCTTTGGACATTCCTAGGCAGCGATGTGGACCTGGGGTTTGTTCTTATCGGCGGCGGGGCGGCAGCCTTGGTTACCTGGATCAACATACTGGGCATCCGCACGGCCGCAGTACTGCAAACCGTGGTCACCGGCATCATTGTGGCATCGGGCTTGCTGTTGATTTCCGGAGCAGTCGTTTTTGGTGATATTGAAAACGCCAAACCCTTTCTCGCCACACCAGCAACGGGCATCGTTACCGTGCTGATCATGGTGCCGGCGCTGTTGGTGGGATTCGATGTGATCCCTCAATCCGCCGAAGAAATTGACCTACCGCCAAATAAAATAGGCCGTCTGCTGGTGATTTCAGTGGCCTGTGCTGTCGCGTGGTATGTACTGATCGCATTCGCCGTGGGATTGGGACT